>CAMNQO010000011.1 GCA_946549475.1 uncultured Bacteroidales bacterium | reverse complement strand
AAAAGTATAGAATGATGGGAAAAAACCTTGTTATCGTCGAGTCACCCGGGAAAATCGACAAAATCCAGGAATTCCTTGGAAAGGATTACATTGTAGCCGCAAGCCGGGGCCACATCCGGGACCTGGCGGAAAAGGACCTGAGCGTGGATGTCAAGAAAGATTTCGAGCCGAAATATGTCATTCCCGCCGACAAGAAAGCCGTAGTGAGCAATCTGAAAAAACTGGCCTCTTCCGCTTCCGCCGTCTATCTCGCGTCCGATGAAGACCGCGAGGGAGAAGCCATTTCCTGGCACTTGTTCGAGACCCTGGGACTCAGCAAGGACAATACCCGCCGCATCGTCTTCCACGAAATTACCAAGACGGCCGTGTTGGACTCGCTCAAGACGCCCCGCGACATCGATATGAACCTCGTGGACGCCCAGCAGGCCCGCCGCGTGCTCGACCGTCTGGTCGGTTTCGAACTGTCCCCCGTCCTTTGGAGAAAGGTGAAACGCGGGCTTTCCGCCGGAAGGGTCCAGTCGGTCGCCCTGCGCCTGATCGTGGACCGGGAGCGGGAGATTCTCGCCTTCGAGAAAGAACTGTACTACCGCATCGAGGCGCTGTTTCTGCTCAAGGACGGCAAAGTCTCACTCAAAAGCACGCTGGAAAAGAAATTCAAGACGGCCGAGGAGGCGGAGACCTTCCTGAAAAGCCTGGTCGGCATCGAATTTTCCATCCTGGACATCCGCCAGAAAGAAGTCTCGCGCTTTGCGGCCCCGCCGTTCACCACCTCCACCCTCCAGCAGGAGGCGGCCCGCAAATATCATTTCAGCGTTTCGCAGACAATGAGCATCGCCCAGCGTCTGTACGAGGAAGGTCTCATCACCTATATGCGTACCGACTCGGTCAACCTGTCGCGGCTGGCCCTCGGCACGGCGAAGACCTATATCACGGAACATTTCGGCGCGGAGTATTCCCGCCCCTGCCAATACCAGACCAAGAGCAAAGGTGCCCAGGAAGCCCACGAAGCCATCCGGCCCACCTATATCGACCGCGTCAGCATCGACGGGACGCCGCAGGAAAAGAAACTCTACGACCTGATCTGGAAACGGACGGTTGCCAGCCAGATGGCCCCCGCCGCCATCCTCCGTTCAGAAGTGGAAATCGGCGCCGATACCCTCAAGGACCGTTTCGGCCTGACCTCCGACCAGATCCGCTTCGACGGTTTCCTCAAGGTCTATATGGAAAGTACGGACGACGAGCAGCCGGAAGAGAACATCGGCGCCCTGCCGGACATCCACATCGGCGACCGTCTCAAACTGGACAGCGCCAAGGCCTCCGGCAAATACACCAATCCGCCTTACCGCTATTCCGAGCCCACCCTCGTCAAGAAACTCGAAGAACTCGGCATCGGCCGTCCTTCCACCTATGCGCCGACCATTTCCACCCTCACCAAGGCAAGGGGCTATGTGGTCATCGGCGACAAGGAGGGCGAAAAACTGCCGGTCAAGAACATCACCCTCAAAAACGGCGTCATCAGCCATTCCACCTCCTATGATACCGTCGGAGCGGAAAAGCGCAAACTGCTCCCCCAGGAAATCGGAATGCTGGTCACGGACTATCTGATGGAACATTTCTCCGACATCCTGGACTATGGTTTCACGGCCGGCGTGGAGGAAGATTTCGACCGGATCGCCCACGGGAAACAGGATTGGAAAGAGGTCATCGGCCGCTTCTATACGCCTTTCCACCGGACCGTTGACAGCACGATGTCCGAAAAGACCTACAGCAAACGCGAAGACCGTGTCCTCGGGACGGACGGACAGGGGCGGCCGGTGGTCGCCAAATACGGCCAGTATGGGGCCTATGTCCAGATCGGCGAGGGCGCGGACAAGGTGAGCGCGAGCCTGGGACAGGGCCAACTGATGGAGAGCATCACGCTGGAAGAGGCGCTCAAACTCTTCCTGCTGCCCCGCAAGGTCGGCACTTACGAGGGCGTGGACATCATCGCGACGAAGGGGCGTTTCGGACCCTATCTCAAATACGGGGACAAAAATGTCTCCCTGCCACGCGGGTGCAAGGCGGAGACCGTCACGCTTGACAAATGCATCGAGATTCTGTCCGCCGCACAGAACAAGCCGGCCGCCGGCCCCATCGCCGTCTTTGAGGCGTCCGGCATCCAGGTCCTCAACGGCCGCTACGGTCCCTACATCAAGCAGGGCGATTCCAATTACAAGATACCGCGCGGCACGGACGCCGCCACGCTGACGGAAGAAGACTGCCAGAAAATCATTGCGGAAAGCGTGCCTTCCGCCCATAAGGGCCGGCGTTTCTCCAGAAAGAAATAACATTCATTATGAAGAGGAGCAAGAGGCTGGTCAGGATTGCTCTCGTCAGCATCGTAAGCATAGGATTGTTATTCGCTACAGGAGACGGCATCGTTTCACGGGTGGCACAACAAAAACTCAAGACGGTACTCGCCGAGGTGCCGGATGCCCGGCTCGATTTCAAAAAATTGCATATCGCCTTGCTTCCCGGCTATCTGGTAATCCGGGATGTACAGTTCAACACCCTCGACTCGACGGGAACGGGGTCTCCGGGTATCGAGGCCAGCATTGAAGAAATCCGTCTGGAAAGGGTCCGGTGGCTGCGGGCTCTGCTCAACGCGGACGCCCATACCGACCGGCTGGTTTTGCATCATCCGAAGTTGCGTGTCGTCCTGGCAGAAGACGCGAAAGGAAAGGTTCCGCCCCGGGAAGCGAAAGACAGCACGGGTGCAGTGCAAAACGGGCTGCTGAAAAAGTTGTCTCTTTCGGAAGCCCGCATAGAGGACGGGGAGGTGGAGTTGTGCAGTCGGACAGATTCGTTGCGGGCATCCGCCGGCAACATCAACTTTTCCATCCGGGATCTGGCCTGGCAGACGGGCGACTCACTCTTCCATTACAATGACTCCTGCTATCATCTGGCGCTGGACAGTCTGGACTATACCGACGCCCTGGGACTGTCCCGGATACAAGCCGCCCATATCGGCACGACAGACGCCGGTCCGATCGAAGCAAACGCATTGCACCTGTATAGTTGCGTCCCGAAAGAGGAACTGGCAGAACGTCTGGGAAAGGTCGCGGCCATGTGGTACGATGTCCATCTCGAAAGCCTGCACACCTGCACCCTGAATCTGCCCCGTTTAATGGAAAGCCGTAGCGTGAAAATTGACAGCATCTACCTGCACGGAAAGGATATCGTGATTCTGCAAGATGACCGCTACCCGCCTGCCGTTCCCTACCCGACTTTGCAGGAAGGCATCAATGCCGTCGAACTTCCCTTGCAAATCAAGCGCATCAACGCCCGCATCGATCAGTTCAAATTTATATGGGCCACGACCCACATCAACTGCGGAGAACTGCCGCTGCGCAAAGTCCGCCTGAACCTGGGCCATATAAGCAATGCCCCGGACAACACGATGGAGCTTTTTCTTAACGCCGGTCTGGGCCGTGGCAGCCGCCTGAGTCTGTCTTTATGGACCCGCAACGACAAACAGGAACACATCAAGGGAAAATTTCAGGTGGACAGTCTGGACACGGACTTGTTCGACCCTTTCCTGCGTCCCCTCTTCGGGGTGACGGCCGAGTGCCGCATCCATCATATCGACGGCCTCTTCAACGGGGACAAGCACAAGGCAAGCGGAGAACTCTGTATGCTTTACGATGACTTGAAGATTCACGCCTGGAAAGACGAGTCGCCCTACCAACTCATCGCCAAGAACAGCGGCGTCATCAACTTTTTCGCCCCGATGCTGCTGCCGAAATCCAATCCGGCACAAAAAGGGAAGGCGCCCAAAAAGGCGCCCATCGGCATCGAACGGGATCCGATGATTCCCTATCCCGCCTACCTTATCCAAGCACTGACCAACGGGATGATGAATACCGTCCTTCCCGATATATTCGTCAAGAAAAACAAATAAACCAAGCCGGGGGCATCGGACTCCGGCCCTGACATCCAAGTATGAATACAACCACTGAAAAAATGAAAAAGATACAGACAATCGGCATCCTCACCTCGGGCGGAGACGCGCCCGGTATGAATGCGGCCATCCGGGCCGTCACCCGTTCCGCCATCTACAACGGCTGGCGGGTGATGGGCATCTACCGGGGCTGGCAGGGACTCATCGACGATGAAATCAAGGAATTTACCTCCTCATCCGTCAGCAACACCATCCAGCGGGGCGGCACCATCCTCAAGACAGCACGCAGCAAGGAATTTCTGACACCGGAAGGCCGTGACAAGGCCTATGCCAACCTTCAGAAATACGGCATCGACGCCCTGGTGGTCATCGGCGGCAACGGCTCCCTCACCGGAGCGCAGGAACTGGCCAGCGAGCACGACATTCCGGTCATCGGCCTGCCGGGCACCATCGACAACGACCTCTACGGCACGGACTCCACCATCGGCTACGACACGGCCCTCAACACCATTATGGACTGCGTGGACAAAATCCGCGACACGGCCAATTCGCACGACCGCATTTTCTTTGTCGAAGTGATGGGACGCGACGCCGGCTTCCTGGCGCAGAACAGCGCCATCGCCAGCGGCGCCGAAGCGGCCATCATTCCCGAAGGGCAGACCAATGTGGACCAGCTCGCCGAGTTCATCGGCCGGGGCGTGCGCAAGAGCAAGAACAGTTCCATCGTCATCGTCTCCGAGAGTCAGAAAGACGGGACGGGCGGCGCGATGTATTACGCCGAGCGTGTCCGCAAGGAATATCCCCAGTACGATGTCCGCGTGACGATTCTCGGCCACTTGCAGCGGGGCGGCACGCCGACGGCGTCCGACCGCATCCTGGCCAGCCGCCTGGGCTACGCTTCTATCGAAGCGCTCAAGGAAGGACAGCGCAATGTGATGATCGGCATCCGCAACGACGAGATTGTCTATGTGCCCATCAGCCGCGCCGTCAAATGGGACAAGCCCATCGCCCGCGAACTCATCGACGTCCTCGCCGTCCTCTCCATCTGAGAGCCGGAACCTGAGTAATCATCAAAATTTTTCAGCCAGCCATTGCCCGAAGAAACGGTCATACACCATATAACCTTGGTCTGAACGGTACAGGACTTCATCATTCATCAGTCGCAAGAGCGCACCCTTCACACTGCTGCTTGCCGTAAGACGATACTTGGAAACAAATTCACCGGACAGAATTTCACGGACCTTTTCCTCTTTGGCTACCGCCTTTAGCAACTTGACCTGCCCCTTGCTATACGCTCGGAGCAGAGAGATGTAATAATATTCATTTTCCTGAAGAATTTCACTGACAACCTCCTTCACAAGAGCCTCGTCAATGGTCCGGTCCTTCTTTCCGAACAGTTGGTTCATCACTTTCTGAACATACCAGGTGTGACCTTCATAACGGGAATAGACATCGTCGAACACTTTCTCGGGCAAACTGCGTCCCTGACTCTCAAAAAAGGCTTTTGCAAAAGAATAATACGAATGTTCGTCAATCGTGCCGATGGATTTCAAGGAAGAACTTTGATAAAAGGGCCGCTTGGGAGACAAGAACATCTCTCCAAGAATATGAGCCTGGCTGCCGGAAAAAATAAAATGGATGTTATGAAGATGCTGGATTCGGGTACGGAGCAGCGCTTCTACATTTTTCTCCGGATATTGGGCTATCTGTTGAAACTCATCAAACGCAATATAACACTCCTCATCCATCTGCCCGAGGTAATCAAAAATCTGTTCCAGACTACAACTCTCCGTTCCTTGGACAATATCTACGCTCCATTCCGGCTGACCCGTCAGCGGGTTAAAACTCAATTTCGGCCGCAATCCCTTAAACAAAGAAGTCAGGCGTTTGAGTAATTTGGCAGGGTTTGACTCGATTACCGAAAAAACGGAAGCAGCGAAAATCCTGGTAAAATCAGCCAAATTTTCTGTAGAAAACAGGTCCACATACACAATGACCACTTTGGGAACTTGCCTGCGAAGTTGATGGAACAGGTGCATAATCAGGCCTGTTTTCCCCATTCTCCGAGGAGAAGTCAACATAATGTTACGACCGTTCTGCAAGGCATCCAGCAATTCTTTGCTGTCCTTTTCCCTGTCACAAAAATATTCCGGAGATACATATCCGGAAACGATAAATGGATTTTCTGGTATAAGTCCCATAGCCGTTGCGATATTTGCGTTGCGAAATTTTCGTAACGCAAATATCGTAATAAAATTTTAAACTAACAAAAATCCGGTCGCGATCAGACCGGACAAAGCAGGACATCAGGGAGTGACCGGACGAATGGCCAGTCCTAAATAACGATAATAGCTCTCCGTCGCTTGGAAATCGCTACGACTGTGCCAGGCATAATAGGCACTATCTTCCGACAAGGTAGATGACCAGTAATAAAAGCCGCTGGTATTATATTGTTCGTCACCCGTTGTGAATGCACCGGTATAGCGTCCCGCAGCAGGGACGATGATGCTATTTCCATTCTTCAGACAGGTTATGACATACGCATCCGTCTCTCCAAAGGATTTCCTCTCCCATTTGTAATTCCGGGTATCGGAACATGTGGCGCACAATTCAGCCAACTCATCCTTGGTAGGCATCCTCCATGATTCTCCCCAATCCCGGGTGGCCGCATCATCTCCTGGAAGAATCTGAATATTGGTATCGGAATAACCATTATATCCATATGCGCCGGAAGGACAATATTTGGAAAATTTCAAGAAATACCCATCCGGCTCATAAATGCACCATGCATAATTTTCTCCGTTGAAGACGGTCTTGGGACTTGTTTCTGCCCATGCATAGCAAGCACCTTTGTCATCGGGACGTAAAGCACCCAGATTACAAGATGCCCACTTCACACTTAATCCGAGATTGACCGCATTGGACAGGTCGCTGACTTTTTTTGTCTGAAAAGTCTGAAAGGACGGGACATAACTGCCTATCACCTCCGTTTCGTCCTCTTGCTTGTCATAACGGCACAGGAGATAACCCAACACATAACCATAAGCCTTGTCGGCTTCCAAAAGCGACAACTTGAAAACGCCGTCAGCGGAAGGTTCGAGCACATCATCATAAACCAAAGCACCGGAATTATCAACTTGTGTCCCAATCGCCAGAAAAGGGCTTGGATAGATGACATACGAGTCATCCTCCACGGAGCCTTTTCCGTCAATTGTCGCCGTCGCTTTGAACTGGGCGGAAAAAGCTGTCAAATCTTCGACGGATCCATGCGTAAAGGCGACATTCAGCGCTCTGGTCCGAAAAGAGCGCAAATCCCCGACATAGATATCCGTTCCCAACTTGACGCAGGCGGCATAACTGTACATCATACCATAAGAAAGTCCATCAAGCGTCAAAGAAAAACTGCCATCCGATGACAAAGCGGCTCCCAAGACATAGCCCGACTCCTTGAGTTCCTCCAAATCCGCCTCCCCTTCACTGACAAGGAAAAACACCTGCGCATCATCGATGCTTTTCCCGCCCGCATCCAATGTGCCTTGCAGTATGGCAGAAAACCAACTGACGCCATCCGCCTCCAGCGTCTGACTGTGATACGAATTCTCCGGATTATCCCCAGGCCGGTCCGCAGGATTGTCTCCCGCTTGATCTGCGGGTTGCTGGCCGGAAGAAGGAAGCCCGTCCTCACCCAGGGGAGTCGGGAGCGCTTTTTCGCATGCGACAAGGCACAGGGACAAACCCAAGAACAAGAGAAAAGATTTTTTCATAACGGTATCTATCTTTCGCCGGGATGAAAGTTCCTAGGTTTCAACGACACGGACGAGTTATACGAGGAAAATTTATTTGTCCCGGACACAACGGACGGAGGCGGCTGTAGCCCGGCTTGTGGCTGAAACCGGAATGACATTGCACTCATGATCATAATAGATATATAGCGCGTATGCCTCATTTTTAGGAGTCCCGTTGTAAGGCGTACATGACCAATATAATGCTCTTGTTCCTACGCTCCCCAGCAAACCGGAAGAGGACCTGTAACCGGGAGCAGGATACCACGCCCCAAGGATGGAAAAATGGCTTGAATTCAGCCCGGGATACCAGTAAGATGTCGTGAAGGAATTACTTGATCCCGCTGCATGAGCCCAGACGCCGCCCGAACCTCCATCGGGAACACGCCAGCCTGGAGGACAAGGATCGTATATTGTTTTAACACTTCCCCAGCGGCTGTTATCGGTTGTGCTGCCTCCACTATAATACCAATCATTGTTCTTATTGTTTCCCCCTACGAATACCATTGGGTTCCGTACGGTAAACGCAATCGTTCCGGTTGTCTCGGACGACATTTCCGATGACGGCCAGGCAACGGAGGATGACGCCAGGATATTGGTATTTGTTTGACATGTTCCGAGAAAAGGATCTTTCCTTCCCCATTGATATAGCAATCCAAAGGTTTGTACCGGAAAAACATACGATGCACCAATGCTTCCCAGATTCCGGTCCATCATGATTCCTGCGTTGTTTTTATATGAAACCTCCAGTGGCGAAGGCGTCAGCCATATATGCCAGGACCATAGAATATTCTCATCCTTATCCTTCAAAGCGATAAGGGCATTCCCGTATTTAATGCCGGACGGTGTTGAAAACAGGATATATCCATGCCTGTATGTTACCTGATTTATTAAACTTCCTGCCTCCGGAATGCTTGCATCTCCAAAACTCTCCCAAAGAAGTGAAGCATGAGTTGGAATACCATCCAGAGGGATTGAACCGTTACCCTTGCAAGATGCTTTGAATTTATAGAATCCGCTTGCAGAAACAATATAACTGTTTGCTGTCCCATTGGCAGACAAGTCCGTTGCATTATCTGTCAGTGTAAACACGATGTCATCGTCCTTTTCCGACAAACGGGCAAAGGCCGAACGGGATATTGCTACCGGCCGGTCATATTGGAAAACGCCTTCTGCACCATTTTCAGAATAGGTAAGTGAGAATCCTTCGGCCAAGACTGTCGGTATCAATGTCATATAGTATTCGACACCGACTTCAAATACGCCACGATCCGGGGCAAATACCGTCACATGGTTTTGGGGAGAAATCACATCTGCCGTTACTGGTAACCCTCCTTGGTCCACGCCCACGGCAAATGTCCCGGAAACGGTCTCGTCCTTCTTCCCCCTGAATGTTACAGACGATATGTTTTCGTGACTGACACTAAAACAAATCCCGCCACAGATATGTCTGAACAACAACTCGCCATTGTCGGATTTAGCCATCATAGGAAGATAGCCTCCATTGATATTTCCGGCAATGGCAATCTGTTCATGAGGGACGATGATAGACAGAGATTGTCTGTCCGGTGCCATTGTACATTCTTCATTGAACGGATAGACCGCCCAAACAGATTCCTCCCCGTTCACCAGACTTCCGGCAAAAACGGCACTTGGCGTATAGCTCGTATTTTGAGAAAGAAATTTGGCACTGTTTCCTGATCCGGTAAACACTTTTATCTGATCACCCGGAGACCAATACAATTGAGTTTTGTTTATTAAGATGGTCCTTGCAGGATCCGGATCGCCGAATGAAGCCAGAAAGGTCTGCTGCCGGCCACACTCCGTCAATGGGATTTTGTTGCAACACCAGAAAAAAAGCGAAAGAACAATCGCAGAGGCGCAGTATCGTTTCATCCTAATCCCACTCTATATAATAAATACTTTCCATGTTGCCGGCAGAAACTCTGCTGACATTCAACAAGCCCGTCAATGACAAATTGACAATCATACAAGACGGTCCTTCATATTTTTTGCTCATATTACGAACATCGGCAGGACTAGGATGAAAGAATCTGATATATTTATTTCGCGGCTTCGAATCTGGCCATTTCTTCGAGATAGACTTTCTCGAACTGGGCGCGGTTGAACTCGACCTCGAGGATTTTCTTCTGCTCCTGGGCCAGTTGCTCCGCCACTTCGTCCTTGACGGCTTCCTTGGGCATCTCGACGCAGACGAAATAGACATACTGGTCAATATCCTTCAGGACTTTTTCTGCCACTACGCCGGAGCCGGAGAGTTTCTGGCTGACAACGGTACGGGCGAGTTCCTGATACTGGCTCATCGCTTCATTGTTCTCGCCGTTGAGGGTGTTGCGCGCATAGTTCTCGATGACAGCTTTGATGAAACCCTGGACGGTGGAAGCCAGCTCGGTGCGGGCGTTCTGCACGGCAATCTTCTTGGCGATGGAAAGGTCCGTGCTCTTGCCGCTCTGGACAGCCCGCCAGGCGGTGGTGTCAGTCATGAACTGGGGCTCGGAAAGCGGGACATACACCTCCTGAAATTCGGGCGTACCGGTCATCTGATAGGAGGCCTGGGGTTGCGTTGCACCGGACGGAACGGTCTCTGTCGTGGCGACCTGTTTGGGGGCGCCGCAGCCGATGGCCATCAGCACCGCCGCTGCCAAAATGAGATTTTGTTTCATTTTTGTGAAAGATTAAAGTGAATAAAATATTTCAGTTTGTTATACTTGAACGGATAGAGCAGCGTAATCTTGTTCTCGTCACCCGGCAGACAATACTGCGTGGAATACTCCAGACGGCAAATGCCGTCTTCTTCCGCCGTATAAACGATGGGATCGACCGTCTCGCAACGAGTCTGCGGAACGAGCGAAGTCGTCATCGTCCGGCCGTCCAGGGTCAGACGGTAACGGAAAAGCCCCGGTTCGTTGGCTACCGGCGTCACGGCGATGCGTCCGGATGCTTCCAGAAACTGCCTTTTCAGCCCTTCCGCCTCCGACTTGCGTACCGCATCGAAAAAATACGTCCGCAGCGTCTCCACTTCTCCGATGTATGCGGAGATCCAGTCGATATCCGTAAAGGTCCCCAATTCCTGCTGCAAACGGGCAAAACGGACATTCTGCTCTGCATCGTAAGCAAGAAACTGGGCCGAAAGTCTGTCCTGGTCCTCGCGGGGGAAAGGATATTTCATGTAGCAGCGCCATCCCCCTTCCGACTCTTCCGTCCAGACCTCCGCATTGGCCGTGGTCAGCCCGGTCAGAAAAGGCAGGCTGGCGGCAGCCGTCCTGATGTCTTCCTGATACAACTGCTGCACCTGCGTATCGCCGTCCGCCGTATAAGACTGGGACGCATACAGGGACGAAGCGGAAATGTTGACGGCCACGGCATGGAGAATTTCCGCCTGGATGTTGCGGAAACAACGGTCCCTGGCTTCCTGCTGGTCATCCGCCTGTGCCGAAGCGATGACATAGCCGCTCTCGCTGCCATGTATCCACCCGGGGGCGGAAGGAGGATCCGCCGACCTGACCGGAATTCCCCGTGCGCAGACACACAGGGACAGAGCCGTCAGAAATATGAACAGCAGCAGGCGTTTCACGGGCGCACCGAGATGATGAAATAGGACAAAAGCAGCCAAACCAGCAGCAGGACGGCATTCAGGGAAATATACCAGACCGGAGCGGGCTGCACGATGGCCAGGACAATGCCCAGCAACAGCAAAGCTACGCCAAAGATGCCGGAAAGGAGTTTGAGGTTGACATTGTTCCGTCCTTTTCCTTCAAAACGGAGCGCCAGCATCACGGTAAAAGGGAGAAAACACAGCAGAGGGGTAGCGACAGCCATATAACGCGGTGCATCCGTCGTCAGGAATGCCAGCAGGCATACCGCCAGGAACAAGACGCTGACCGTAAGATATAAACGGTTGATTTTCAAGTCAGTCATCGGTTTCTTCTTTTTTGTCCGAAGAGGATTGATTCTTCAGGAGGTTGTCATACAATTCCTTGTTGCTGATATGGGGGACACTGTTTTCATAAACTTGCCCGACGATGCGGTCATACTGTTCCATGACCTTTTCGCTGCGGGACAGATCCATCATGTCCTGAAAGTGGTTTTCCTGTTTCATGACATTCTCATTTACTGGTTTTCTGATGTCGGGACTGGCGGAGGGGCCACGCAGAGCCCGGCCAGTTCCGGGAGGGAGGACAATACGGCCCACGCTGTCATTCCGGCTGCCCACACATAAGTGGAAGGACCGATGCTTCCTGCTACGAGCATCTGCTGCAATTGGGACTGGGTGTAAGGCCCGAGGCTCTGCCCGTCTTTGGCAATATGATACTGGCGGACGGGAGCCGCAGGAGGTACGGGTGGTTGCGGCACGGCAAGCCCGGAGCCCATGCCGGCGGCCATATTGGCGAGATTTCCGCCCATGGCGGCCCCCATCATCATGGAAGTCATCATGGCAGCCGGATTCATCCCGCCGCCGGTTCCGCCTCCGTCACCCATGCCGCTGCCGGCGTTGGAACCCATTTTTCCCAACCCTTCCGCCGTTGCCACGCCGACTTCAGCCTGTTTTTCAATCTGAAACGCCCCGAGATGGGCCTGACGCACACCGAGCATGCCTCCTTCCCGGGTGATTTCCCGCTGAATCGCCATGCTTTCTTTCATGTTTTCCTGGGCAATGTCGAGATTGGACATGGCAACTTCATTCTGCTTGTCATAGAGGGCGTCCATCCGCTCCAACTGACGGGCGTAACGACCGCCTGTCAACTTGAAATCAGAAATGTCAAAACGGGTTACGGACAACGCATACTGCTCTTCATAAATGGACTTCAAGCGTTCGGAAAGGCGACGGCTGAGTTCGCTGCGCAGACCGGCAGCCAACTGTTCCACGGGCACTTTGCGCTCCAGCAACAGATCATTGGCCACATTCTTGAATTCAGCCTCCATCAACGCTTCCAGTTTTTCTTTGAGTTCGTTCCAGGACAGGCTCCGCATCCGGTGAAGCCGGACGAAAGAACGATAATTTTCAACGGAAAATGATGCGGACATTTTGGCTTCGAAGACTGCCTCCTGCATGGTTGCCAAATCGACAATGCCGATGTTTCCGATAAAGAAACGCATCGGATGCAGTTCCCGATTGATGAAATAGACCTCTGCCTGAAAGGGAGAACTCCCGCCGAAAGCCGCTCCTACGATGGAAGACAGCACCGGGAAGTTGGCGGTATTGATAGTCATGTCAAAGGGACCTTCGATATAGTCCTGCATCGTCCCGTCCTGCTGTTTGTACACAAACACGGCGACTTCGCCGTCCTTGACGCGCAAGGATGAACCATAGCGGATGGAATTGGCCCTGGAACCGGTCACATCTCCCGCCGGCGACCATTTCCAGACCAGATAATCCTGCTCATCGCAACGGATGATATCCATCATCGGCTTTCTCTTAAAAATATCAATAATCTTTTTATCGCTCATTATCAAGAAAGTAAAACAAGTATCAAAAACAAAAGGAGCAGTGCGGCACAGATTGTCCTGCCGAGACGGTTTTCCCGGGAACGGCGCATGCGGATGGCGTTTTCGGCTGTCGCCATCTTGCGCTCGCCATCCCGGATCAACTGTTCCATTTCCAGACTTCCGCTGAAATAGTTCTGCACCTTCATTTTCGCTTCCTCAAACGCCAGACGGGCCTCAACCGAATGTTCCTCATGATCACGCTTTCTGGTAAAGAAAGCAATCGCCGCAGCCAGCAGCAGAAGCAGGGAAAGGATGCCTATCAAGGCAGCTCCGCTCTTGAAAGCCAGCACCATACATCCCAAGCCGGCAATCAGGAAGAATAGCGGGACAAAACGGCAGACCCCTCTTCCGGAAGTCTCGGCACAGGCGGAAAGAGCCAGCACGGCCTGATGAATCGACTCGGCCAGAGCGGCAGCATCCACATCAGCCTGACGGACATAGCCACAACGGGGACAAACTTGGGAAATGAGAGGCATTTCCTCTCCGCAACGGGGACATTTCATTTTACAAAACTACCTAAAAGCCATTCTTTCCATGACTGGAGCCGACTGTCCCGCTCGGCCTTGACGGCCTCTTTTTCCAGCGCAATGCGCATCGCCTCCTGTGCAAGCACCTCTTCTTTTTGCGCCTTGGCTTGCTCCCGGGCCAGTGAATCGCGGACGTGCTGCTTCCGGGCGGCTTCCGCCTGAGCGATCGCCTTCAGGCGGGCATCTTCCGCTTTGGCGGCCGCTATTTTCCCTGCGAGCGCCAGGACTTCGTCATAACGGTCCACGCTTTCCGGAATCTGCGCCAACGAAACAAGTGCCTCGTCAAACTGTCCTTGCTCCGACAGGAAAGACACCTTCTTGAGCATATTGCCCAGATTTCTGTTGAACGCATCGACAATCGCAGAAGAAGCATTCTGGATGAAGGCGGTCATCCGGGCCGTTTTGGGCTGCAACTGGCGCAAGGCGGCCATCAGGGCCTTCTCGGCACTTTTGTCAATACCTGTCAGGGAAACGGTCGTCTCGCCCACCAGCGCTTTGGACTCCATGTCATAAGCCAGCATCTGTACGGAGATTTTGCGGACAAACTGCACGGGAGCGGCAGCCGTCGTTTCCAGACTCTCATCGATGATTTTGGCCGAGAGGACATAGCGGTCGGACATCGAGCCGAAGCCGTTGCGCATGACGACCTGCGTCAGTTTGCTCTGCATCAGATCCCGGGCCGCCTGCGGAATCCGGCTGTCGGAAGTGGCATACAGCGGCGTGAAGCCCACTTTCCCCGGTGCATAATTGGCGGACTGGCTGCGGGCGGCCACCGCGCAGGAGAGCAGCAGCGCCGCCGTCAAAAACCTTGATAATAATTTTCGCATCTTACTTCTCTCCTATGACAAGTTGGGCCTGTCCCAGGCCTTGCATCATCAGTTTAGACTCCACATCGTATTGCTTGCGCAGCAACTTCCGGAGTTTACCCACCCAGTATCTGGCATCGACCGCCCGGACGGAACCATTCTCCGAAGTCTCTTCCATCGGGATTCGGACCTGCTCGAACAGCATCCTGTTTTCAGTCGCCTCCGAGGTGCTGAAACGGCCCCGGACCGTATTTTCAGCCATCCATTTCTCGATAATTTCGCCCAGTTCCACGCCGTCGAACTCCTTTTCAAGTCCCTCTTCAAAACTGTCCCAGACTTTAATCCGGACGACGATTTCGCGGCCGTTCTCGAACAAATCGTCAAAATAGGACTTCAACTGGTCGTTAAAACTGTCTATGTGCATCAACACGGCCTCCTCCAACAGTATGGCCGTCTCGGTCGTCGGAGACTTGAGATCGCTTGTCCCGGAAGCGGCGGCAATCTGCTTGTCCGTATAAGCATCGAATCCTTGCAGATTAAAGGTCAACGACCTTCTGGGGCCGACATGGTTGATGGTGTAGTTGAGTTGCATCCAGATATCCGCCTTGGCCGTCTTCTTCAAACGGTCTATCGGCGACTCGGCTACGCCGTCTCCGCCTTTGCTGACCAGCAATCCGTCCTCCGCAGCCTGATTGTCAAGGGTCTTCAGGCAGGACTCCAGACTTTTCAGCGGGAAATCCCGCTCGGCCATCATCTCTCCGATCTTACTGATGGCCAGAAGCATATCCGAATCATTGCGAAGCGCTTTGCGATAATCCGGAACTTCTGCGGTCTTGCCCAGATCATCATAGACCTGGACATAATTGTTTTTGACACACCAGTTGTCGCCGGGAATCACCATGATGGTCGGCTTCTTCGCCTGAGAATAAGCGGCGAGCGAGAGCGAAGCGAGCCAGAGAATAAGAACAATCCTTTTCATACAGATACATGACCGGTTCAGAAGCCGGTTCCCAGTTTAGCGATGATGCCGTCCGCCTCCATTTCACGCCTCAAGGCATCCTTGGCAACGGAGACTTTGACGGCGATTTTATATTCCTTGCCGACTTTCAGGATGTCACCTGTTGCAGGTATGCCATTGTTGATGAATTGGACATATTTCTGGTATTTCCCGCCGTCGGCGAAAAAGACCTTGAAGAAATCCTGATTCCGCTCTTCCACGCCCGCCTCGGTAATCAGCGGCTTTTGTGCGGGTATGCGGTTGCCGCCATCCGTCAAAGGGGGCACGCCCTTGAACAATACGCCATGTACCGCATTTTTTCCGGCTTGGCCGACGGCCACATTTTTGTCCTTGGAATAAGTCCAGACTTTAACGAGGATATAACCTTGCCGGGCCTGTCCGGCGACGGCCTCAACTTCATAACGCCACTGGAGCGTGTCCTTGTCCGCCGTCGCTTTCCGCGCCGTCGAACAAGAGACCGTCCCCAGCAACACGGACAGGAGCATCAATAATCCAATCTTTTTTTTCATGGCTTATTTTTTCTTTTTCACAACCTGCTTGACCACCATCCCGACAGCCGCTTTCTTGTTGTTGGGCGTCAGGACGCTGCCCTTGACCGCAGCCTTGTCGGCGGCAGCCTTGGCATCATCGGTCAGCGCATAACGGTTGTCCCACAACTTTCCTTTGCTGACGGAGAGCTGGCCGATGGATTTCCATTCGACTGCACCGGTCTGCGGATCGACGACCGGCTCCAACAGGTCGAATTTCTCTCCACCCTTCAATCCTTCCTTCATTCCCAGATCGGCGACAATCGGATTGACGGAAATAATCTGGCTCACCGGCGCAAAGACCTCATAGTTCTTACCCATGACCGCCAGGATTTTATCTATATTGCGGATGATGGTCTGCTGAAACAGGTCGGAAAGATCCTTGGCCAGTCCTTTTCCGCCGAAGTCCTTGATGACATCATCCACGCCCAAGGCCTGGGACAGTCCGCCAAGCGCATCGATCGTATTGCTGTTCGCCTTGTCGATACCGACCAGGGACATCGGGAACTCGTAAGCGTCGAAAGCGGCCATGTCGATTTTTCCATCTTCCTTGAACATCGCATAGAAAGCCGCCTGGACATCTTCGTTCCAATCCAGTTTGTACAGAGCCGTCGTCGTTTCGGCCGTATAGCCCCTTTTGGTGGCAGCATAGGCGACATTGGCCGAGGTAACGGCTATCGTTCTGGCGGGTTCCGGAACCTGACTGGCTACGACATAGGCCAGGTCCCGCGTCAGGGCAGATACGGGTTCGGTCTCATAGAAAGCCAGTTTGGAAAAGGTTACGAAAGTATTGGCAATCAGATTTTCTCCGTCATCCATGATTTTCCGGATGCCGGCTACGGTCGCTTCCGCCTCTGCGACGGCCGACTGGCTGGCATTGTACAACGCACGCTCTGAGAGGAGGTTCCAGTCCCAACTGCCGTCCGGCTGGATGTTGAACCACTTTTTCATCAACTGGTTGCCGATTTTCTGGTCGCTGATGATACCCTGCGTCGCAGCCACCAACTGATCGTTGTACTCTTTGTTCTTGGAAAGTTTCTGCTGCAACAGGACGACATCGTCAATGCCCCAGTCCTCCACTTTTTTACCCCTGAAGGTATGCAGGATCTCCATCAACGAGCCCTTGGGCGCTCCACCGTACGCCTCCGTGAAGGGAATCGCATGCTGGTTGTATTTGTCCGGAAAAGGATAGTTCGACCAGGCTTCGGTAATCAGCGAAGAGAAATCCTGACCGTCGGCCAGCAAAGGCTCATCCGTCCTGAGCAGGATCATGTGCAGCGAACTTCTCTGATACATGGGCAGATTGTCTGACTGCGAAGTTTCTTGGGCAGAAAGGCTGACACCCGCCCCAAGGAGCAGGGCTGCGGCAAAAAGAAATGTTTTTTTCATTTTGGTTGTTATTTGGTTGTTATTTGGTTGTTATTTGGTTGTTATTTGGTTTTCCTAAGTTTCATTCCGGACATAAAAAAAACACGGGCCGACTGTCCGTGTTGAGGTCCTAGGAAAACCGAGATAGATACAGAGGCCCGTGCTAATGCACTGGCACTTTCCGTCTTGCTCTATCTATCAGTCTTGAAATTTCCTAGGTTTCAACACAAAGGGCAAAGCGCAAATGCTTTTATGTCAACGGACGGCGCAACAAGGTGCGCAATCCGGTGCAAATATACGATTTTTTCCGATATTCCAAATATTCCGGCTGCGATTTACCGGAAACGGGCATAGACTACCT
>CAMNQO010000010.1 GCA_946549475.1 uncultured Bacteroidales bacterium | reverse complement strand
GCGGCAGATTCGGCACCCCTGCCCCCACCGCGCACTTGATTTCCTCGGCCGTCACTTCTCCCACCTTGAGGCTGTATTGCTGACGCATGTAATCCTGGATATCCTTCGTAAACGCATCACCGGCCGTCCGTACGCTGTCCTGGACCACGATGCCGCCCAGGGAAATCACGGCAATCTCCGTCGTACCGCCACCGATATCCACGACCATGTTCCCTTTGGGCGCCAGCACATCCAGCCCGATACCCAGGGCCGAAGCCATGGGCTCGAATACCAGATATATGTCCCTGCCGCCGGCGTGCTCGGTCGAGTCGCGCACGGCCCGGATTTCCACTTCGGTCGAGCCGGCCGGAATGCCGACGACCATCTTGATGCTGGGATTGATGATGAACTTGCGGTTCTCGTTGACCTTTCGGATGAAACTGCGGATCATCATCTCCGCCGCATTGAAGTCCGCAATCACGCCGTCCTTCAACGGGCGGACGGTATCGATGCCCGGATTGGTCCTTCCGTGCATCCGCTTGGCGGCATGGCCGAACGCGATGCAGCGCCCCGTCGCTTTCTCGATTGCGACGATGCTGGGCTCATCCAAGACCACCTGGTCGTGCTGATAGATAACGGTATTTGCCGTACCCAGGTCGATTGCCAATTCTTGTGTTAAAAAGGAAAATGCCATTTTTGCCAGTCTTGTCTCTAAAATCTTGTAAAGATACGAAGTTTTTGAAAAAGTAATCAAATATTGATGGATAAATTCAGCGGGAGGCCAAAATCGCTTCCGCCAGGCGCAGGTCGTCCGGGGTGGTCAGTTTGATATTTATCCGCTCGCCCGGGACATACACGATGCGTTTTTCCGCCCCGGTCTGCCGCACATACTTCTCAACCACCGAGGCGTCATCCGTAAATTCCGGCTCGAAAGGCAGGGTATAAGCCTCCTTGAGCAACGCCGCATCGAAAACCTGCGGGGTCTGTACGGCATAGATTTCGGACCGGGGCGGCAAAGGCCGTCCGCTTCCATACCCCGTTTCACCTTCCATATCCAGACAGCGCAGGGTATCGGTGACCGGCAGGCAAGGAATCACCCCGTCCGCAGTTTCCGCCTCCTGGAACAGCCGGCCGGCAAGTTCCGGACTCAGCAGCGGACGCGCTCCGTCATGGATGGCAACGATCGCCTCATCGGGCACCAGCGCAAGAGCATTCCGGACAGAATGGAAACGCGTCAGTCCACCGTCCACCAGGGTCTGCGGATAATAGCAGCGATGCTGCATGCACAGGTCCCGCCAATACGCCTGCCAGGACGGGGCGAGCACCGTCAGGATCCTGACGCCGCCGACGGCCTTGCGAAAGATGTCGATGCTGCGCTGCAGGACGGCACGCCCGCCCAGGGTGAGAAACTGTTTGGGCATCTCGCCGCCCATCCGGCTGCCGCTGCCGGCCGCGACGATGACAAGATAACGGGGCCTTTCCATGATTCAATATGCTATACGCTATGCCGACATGCGACATGTTAACAAAGATACAGGTTTTTTTTCAAAAGAAAAGTGTATCTTTGCCTTGTTTACAGAATTTTGTCATGAAAAAGATTGTTTCCATCCTGCTGCTTCCGGTTTTGGGCGCCGGGATTTTCGAAGCGCACGCTTTTGACCGTAATGATTATTACAAATATCCCAACGATGTATCCATCCAGTATAGCCTGGGATCCACCCAGACTTTCGCCAGTCTGGTCATCGGGAGCTATCTTGTCATTCCCGCCACAATCACCGGGATGAATTTTGACCGGTACGGCTCGACGGGCACCATCGGTGCGGGTTACATGCGCAGCCTCGGAAAGACGGTTTCCGTCGGACTCGTATTCAATTACACCCGGCAATTCACGAACTATCATGACAAAGACAACCCCGCCATCACGGGTCATTTCTCCATCGACTGGTACTTTCTGATGGCGACGGCCCGTTTTTACTGGTTCAAGACGCCGGGCTTTGCCATGTACAGCAAAATCGGACTGGGGTCCGGCATGTATGGCACGCAGTCCAAGCAAAAGGCGGAAGACGGCAAACTGGACAAGAGCCCGTACAGCATCGGTCTCGCTCCGGCCCTGCAACTCTCTCCCGTGAGCATGGAATTCGGCGGACGCCTGCGGGGCTTCATCGAGTTGGGCGCCGGCATGGAAGGCATTGCCCTCGGCGGTCTCAAATACTACTTCTGACCCATCCGGCGGAGCGGCTCTCAGCGGACGATGACCAGTTCCCGGAGGACGCGCTCCAGACCGGCATAGGCATCCAGCGTCCATAAAACATAGCGGATATCCACGCAGATACATTTGTTGTACTCGGGCGTGTAATCCACATCGCTGGCCAGCGACTCGGCATTGCCGTCGAAAGCCAGTCCCACGAGTTCCCCCCGGGCGTTGAGTACGGGAGAGCCGGAGTTGCCGCCGGTAATGTCGTTGTCCGTGATGAAATTGACTTTCATGCCGCCCCGGGCCCAGCCGTTCCAGCCCTTGCACGGGCCTTTTTTCAAGGCCTTGCGGACATCTTCGCGCAGGGCGAAGTCATAATCGGCCGGATTGTGTTTTTTCAAGATCTGGTCCGGAGTGGTGTACCAGGGTTTGTCGATGTCTCCGGCCGAAGGTGCCAGCCGTCCCACCCGGCCGTAACTCAGGCGCATCGTAGAATTGGCGTCGGGATACTGGGGAACACCCTGATCCTGATACATCTCATAGAGGGCGCACGTATAACGGCGGTTGGCATCGGACAGGGCGCGGACCTCAGGTGTCTTCTGAAAATCCGAGATACGGACATCATTGAAAAAACGAAACAGGGTGTCTTTCGGAAGGGTTTCACGGATCAGCCTTGCCCGCGCCAGGCTGTCCTGCGCATCTTCTACAGGAGCAGCCAGCCGGCCGTCGGTCAGGGGGCTCTGCGACCACATCGCTCCGGACATCGCCGCATAATCCCGGCCGTAGCGCCGGAGCAACTGCTTGTGGAAAGGGCCCAGGGCGACCGTATCCATTTTTTCAAACCATGTCCTCAACGCCAGATCGAAAAGCCGGCGCTCCAGCCCCATATCCAGTTTGTCCCATTCCTCCGGCTCGCAACGCCCCCTGGCCGTGGACAGGCGAGTGGCAAAAATGGAAATCATCGTGGCCCGCACCATCGTTTCCTGATACAGAGTGACCTTGTATCTGGAGGCTTCGGCAGCCCGGTAGAGCGAATCCATCTCACGCAGCAGACCGCCCCATTTTTCGCTTCGATGCGCATCGGCATCAATCCAGGCCTGCAAGCGCTTTTCCCGTTCCCGCTTCCCGGCGACCACGCCGAAGCGCCGGCAGCACGCCTCCTGCATCTGTTGCATCTCCTGCACATTGCTGAGTGAGAAAAACTTGTCGGCATATTTGAGACGCACCCCCGGGTCGGCTTTCATCGCCTCCTTCATCAACTTCATCTTTTCCCCCCGGATCGCATTGGTCAACGGCAGAAGCGTCTCTTGCTGTCCGTTCACCTTAAAGGAAGAACTGTACCGGTCGGTCCTGCCGGGATAGCCGATAACCATTGTAAAATCATTCTCTTTCAGCCCTTTGACCGATATTTTCAACGGGTGCTCATATTGCAGGGGCCGGTTGTCCGCCGCATATTCTGCCGGAGTACCGTCAGGAGCGGTATAAATCCGATAGAGAGCGAAATCACATTTTTGCTGGGGCCACTGCCAATTGTCAACATCCCCGCCGAAAGCCGCCATGCACAGCGGAGGGGCGGCCACCAGACGCACATCCTTGTATTCTTGATAAAGGCAGAGATAATACTTGATTCCACCCCACACAGAGGCCAGTTGTGCACTGAGTCCCGTCTGCTTTTCATATTTCTTTTCCAGCGTCCAGTTCAATTTACGGGAGCCCAGTTTCTCTCCTTTGGCGCGTGCATTCCGCTGCATCTTTGCGACTTCCTCCGTAACATCGAGGACCTGCTTGAGCAGTTGCACGCATTTCCCCCTGACGGGAATTTCATCTTCGGCGTTGACGGCCCAGAAGCCCTCCTCCAGATAGTTCTTTTGCGGCGTGCTGAGCGCATGCAGGTCGGAATAGGCGCAATGGTGGTTGGTAATGAGCAGGCCATCACGGGAAATGATGCTCCCCGTCCCCATGAAGTCCAGCGAGACCACCGCATCGCTCAGGTCCGCACCGGGTGCATCCGCATCATATATGGCACGGGCGGGAAGGACGAGGCCCCTTTCCTGCATTTTCTTTTCCAAGGCCTCATCGACGGCATGGATCAGAAACATCCCCTCGTCTGCCAGGGCCGGGGTGCCCGACAGCAGCATAAGGAAGACCGGCATCATCCGGAAGACGGTCTGCTTGACTACAACGAAAAAGTCTCTCACGGTCTATTGTCTTTGGGGGCTGTCGGCTTCAGCCGGAAACACTTCTCCTTCTTTGCGGAACGCGAGCCGGGGCTTTTCCTGACGCACATCATCCTTCTTATAAGTAATGGTCCACATCTCCGCCTGCAAGAGTTCCCAGATGCGCTCCGAAGTGGCGGGAGCGGCAAAACGGATCTGCAGGGCAGGCAGATAGTCCTTGTTGAGCGTCAGGGACAGGGAAATAATCCCCTCCTCGCGGGAGATATGGTTGCTCAGGAAAGGCAGGGCGCGACGGACGATGGGTTTCTGGTAGTTGGTATCAGCCAGTTCATAGATATACTGCTTCTTGCCGGCATACACCTCGGAGCGTTTGACGACGATACTGTCCTCCTGCCGGCCTTCGCGCAGCGCCGGCGGCAGGGAAGTCCGGGCGTAACGCCCGTTGTAAGCGGCATGGAATCCGTCGAACATCCGCTCCAGGAATGCCGTGGCGGCGATGCTGTCTTCTTCCTTTTCGAGACGCACGAATTCCAGATTCATCGGGGTCTTCTTGACGCCCCCGCCATGCAGGGGCATATCGAGACTCTTCCTGTTGACCATCTCCTTGAACCAGGCGGCATCCCACTCTTCGGCCGGGTCAACATACACGCGCACTTTGACGGGACAGTCAAACTCCGATTCAAGTCCGTACACCCCCCGGCCGCTCTGGCGCATCTGCAAGCCCAGATAGTTCAGGTCGAGTTTGTCAAACATCTTCTCCACCCGGATGGTCATCACTTTCAACTCCGGGACAAGCCGGTGGTCCGGCGTCTTGATGCGGAAGCGGGATGGTACGAATATCGCCGTCCGGACCTTGTCCGCATCCGTCACTTTGGAATCGTAAAACACCTCCACCCGGTGCGACTTGACATAGGTCCTGACCCGGTGGACGCCGGGCACCTTCTCCATGCGGGCCTTGAAAGCCATGGAACTGCCGAAGCACTTGACGGTGCGCAGTCCCTCGACCTCCACCTTGTCCAGATGCCCCGCAACCTGTTCCATGCCCCATTCTTCGTCGATGGTCGGGAGTTCATAGGTATTTCCGATGCTGAACGCGGCCACCGTCAGCACGACGGCCAGGCAGGGAGGAAGCATTTTTTTCCAGGAAGCCGGCTTGCCGGCACGCATCACTCCGCCCACACCCAGGGCCTTGTGCGCACAGACGCCCGTACAATCTCCGCAAAGGGTACAATCCACATCGTTCATCTTCGCGCCATAGTGCAGGATGTCAATGGCATAGGGACATTCTTTCTCGCACAGTCCGCAGCGGGTACAGGCCGTTTCATCCCTGACGAGGGTTAGCAACTGTCCGGCCGGTCTGCGGTGGAAAACCTCGAAGAGATAGCCCGTCAGACAGAGTGCCCCCAGCAGCCAGGCCCAGTGCAGATGTACGCCCAGCAGCGACAGGACCCACCACAGCAGGAGGATGCCGCCCAGCGGGAGATAGAATTTGAGACTGTTGCTCACCGCTCCGAGCGGACAGATGTATTTGCACCAGAAGCGGTCGATAAAAAGACCGGGCAGCAGGACGAGCACCACCGTGCTGATGCTTCCCCACAGGACGATTTCTCCTTTGAAACCGGTCGCCACCGCATAATAAGGGTCGAATTTCTTGCAGAAAAGTTCACTGGAAGTACAGGTCATGTAGAAAATCCAGAAGAGCAGGCCATATTTGACGATGCGGAGGACTTTGTCGGCCGCACTGCGGCGGGAAATATTGAACGCACGGATGTGCAGGGCCCTTCTCAGTCTGCCCAGCCCGTCTTCCACCGTCCCCACGGGACAGAGGTAGCCGCAGAAGAGTTTGCCCAGAAAGACGACCGCCGCCGCCAGGGCCAGCCCCATCACGATTTGCAGGGTATTCATCGTGCAAGGCAGCGAGCCCCTGACCAGATAGGTCCCGAAGGCTTGCAGGCCCCCCATGGGGCACAGGGCTTCGGGGTCGGGCTTGTCCATCTCCGGGAAGACCATTCCCGCCAATCCGGTCAGAAACACGACGATGGCGCCCAAAGACAACCACTGCAACAGATACTTTGGCCAATTACGGGCCAGAAAAGATTTTCCCATACCACAAAAAATAAAAACTCCCAAAATTACAAAAATCTCGGGAGTTTCCATCTATATCCGTGTTGTTTCTCCGGATTATCTGGAGCAAGACCGGCCTATTGCTCCATCCGGGGCCCCGTCTGGGACCTTCCCTGGCCTTTGCCCTGCCCTTTTCCCGGATTCTGGCCCTTTCCTTTGTGGAGGAGGGCAATCTGGTCGCGGCGGAACTGCTCTTCGGCCACGATAACCTTGGCGACCTTGGTCTCGGGAAGGACTTTGCGGAAAGCATCGACATCGGCACCGATGAACTTGTCCTTGTTGTCAACGGCCGCCACATACGCCTTCAGCGCCCCGGCAATCTTGGCCTCATCATTGTCCTTGAGAGACTCCTGCAGTGAGCGATAGGCCTCTCTTTCCGTCTGGAACGCGGCTTCGCGCCGGGCCGACACTTCATTGTAAACAGGCCAGAATTTTTCGGCTTCCGCCACGGTCAATCCCACTTTGGAGGTAATATAGGCCACTTTTTCGGCTTTCATTTTTTCGCGCCACTCTTCGGGGTTTTTCCCGTTTTTCTTTCCCTGCGCTCCGGCGGGGACAGCGGTCAGCATCATCAGGACAACGGCCGCTGAAAGCAATGTTGAAGATTTCATTTTGCTGTTTGTTTTAATTGGGTAAAACTTATCGATCTATCTATCGGACCGGTTCTTCCGGATATGTGTCATACTCTTCCAGATTGATGCCGCTCTCATCCAGGAAAGCCGCGATGGCTTCCTCATCCGGAGCATTGTCTTCGGCCCGGGAAAAATAAATCGCCTCGGCATCGCTGCGGGGGATGATGTCACAATAATAACTATATAAAGTGACATCTTCGAGTTCCGCTTGCGCAGGCGTGACGCTCTTGAGTAAAAGGCCGCCGAGCGCAACCAGCAGGACAAAAGATGCCGCCATCGCAAAGACGGGACGCAGGAGGGTCCGGACGGAAACGGGAGCGGTCTTGGCATCCCGCCCTTCGGAGGAAGCCTCCCGCGCCATCGCGCCCATCTTCTCCCGGAATGTCTCGAAGTACCCGTCGGGCACTTTGTAGGGACTTTTTCTGCCCGAAGTTTCGAGCCAGTTTTCTGCATCAAAATTTTTCATAACGACCTTTGGACGCAAAACCCGGGGCAAGGTTAAAAACCGGTGTCACGATTTTTTGTTGGGGTTAAATCAAATTTGTTTCGTATCTTTGTCTTTTGCGTAAAAACATTTGATAGAAGAATGATGAAGTCATTTCAATTATACAACCGATGCTCCGCAGCCCTCGCGCTGATCGTGTCGGCCGTGACCTATCTGCTGACCATCGAGCCGACGGCGTCTTTCTGGGACTGCGGCGAGTTTATTGCGTCATCCTACAAACTGGAAGTGGGTCACCCGCCCGGAAACCCCGTCTTCCAGTTGATCGCCCGCTTCTTCACCCTGTTTACGGACGGCGCCCATGCGGCAGTGGCCGTCAATGTCATGAGCGCCCTCTGCTCGGCCCTGACCATTTTCTTCCTGTATCTGACCATCGTCTTTCTGGTCAAGCGTCTGGTGCTTCCTGCGGGGACCGGCCTGGGCGAGAAGGGATCGCAGGACGGTTATTCCCTCGGACAGACCCTCATCATCTGCGGAAGCGGTCTGGTCGGCGCCCTCGCCTATTGCTTCTCGGACACTTTCTGGTTCTCGGCCGTCGAGGGAGAAGTGTACGCCATGTCTTCCCTTTTTACCGCGATGGTGTTCTGGGCGATGACCAAGTGGTACGAACAGGCCGACGAGCCCTATGCCAACCGCTGGATCGTGCTCATCAGTTTCCTGATGGGACTTTCCATCGGCGTACACCTGCTCAACCTGCTGACCATCCCCTGCCTGGTGTTCCTGTATTTCTACCGCAAGCGCGAGGACAAGCCCTATTCTTTCAAAGAACTGTGCGGGATTTTCCTTCAGTCGGTCGTCATATTGGGGCTGGTGCTGTTCGTCATCATCCCCTGGCTGCCGAAGGTCGCGGCGTATGTGGACCTTTTCTTCGTCAACAGCCTGGGCTGCCCTTACAATGTCGGTGCGGCAGTCTTCATGATAGCCCTGCTGGGCATCTGCTACTGGGGCATCGTCCGGACGCATCACCAAAGAAAGGTTTTCTGGCACACCGCCCTGCTGTGCCTGACGACCATCATCATCGGTTTTTCCATCTTCTCGGTGTGCATCATCCGTTCTTCGGTCAAGACTCCGACCAACGAGTACCAGCCTGACAATCCGTTCACCCTGGTCCGCTACCTGGCACGCGAACAATATGGCAGCACACCGCTGCTCTACGGTCAGTATTTCGATGCGCCCTACGACATCAAGGACAACCGCTACTGGGCTCCCCTGGCCGGCAAGTATGTCTATGCGGAAGGCCCCGGAGAGATTGAATATGAGCCGCAGGGGAAAATGCTGTTCCCGCGCATGTGGAGCGGCAGCGATCCCAAATATATCCGTTTCTACGAGGCATATATGGACGGAGGCGGCACCAAGGTCGATGGAGCGGAACATCGCAAACCGACCTTCGGACAGAATCTGCTTTTCTTTTTCGACTACCAACTGGGCTGGATGTACGGCCGCTACTTCATGTGGAATTTCGTGGGACGGCAGAACGACATCCACAGCCCGTCCCCCGGAGAGATTTTCACGGGTAACTGGGAAAGCGGCATCGGTTTCCTGGACAAACTCCGCCTGGGCGACCAGAGCGGGGCGCCGGATTACCTGAAAGACAACAAGGCCAAGAACCATTACTTCTTCCTGCCCTTGTTGCTGGGGCTGCTGGGGCTTTTCTTCCAGTTCGGCCGCGACAAACGGGGTTTCTGGATTACTTTCCTGCTGTTTTTCATGACCGGAATCGCGGTGGTAATCTACCTCAATCAGCCTCCCTATCAGGTGCGGGAGCGGGATTATGCCTATGCCGGGTCCTTCTACGCTTTCAGCATCTGGATCGGCCTGGGCGTCGCCGCCCTTTACGGCTGGCTGCAGGAGTTGCGTTCCGCCTGGGCCAAACCGTCGGCCGCCGCACTGATTTCCCTGCTCTGCCTGGGCGTACCGGCCCTGATGGCGCAGCAGAATTGGGACGACCACGACCGCAGCAACCGCTACACGGCCGTCGAGATTGCAGCCAATTACCTCAACTCCGTGGGAGAAAACGGCATTCTCGTCACCCATGGTGACAACGACACCTTCCCGCTCTGGTACGCGCAGGAGGTCGAAAACATCCGTACCGATGTGCGGATTTGCAACACCTCGCTGCTTGGCACGGACTGGTACATCGACCAAATGAAATACGCCTGCAACGAGTCCGCACCTTTGAAGTTGAGCGTCGGGCCGGAGCAATACCTCTACGGGACCAACGAATATGTCTATATCTATGACCGTGAGGACAAGGTGCGCCCGATTTCGGAAGTGATGGATGTTTTCCGCAACCCCAAATACAAACTGACCCTGAGCGGCAACCGCAAGGTGGACTTCATCTGGTCGCGCAAAATCAGCGTCCCGGTCAACAAAGAGAATGTCATCAAGTACGGCATTCTGGACGAGAAATATGCCGACCGGATCCCGGACGAGATTGTGCTGACAATGTCTCCGGACAAGAACTATCTGTCCAAGCCTGAAGTCTTCATGCTCGATCTACTGAGCAATTATCAGTGGGACCGCCCCATCAACCTGCTGAGCATGGGCGGCGACCTGAACATCGGCATCAAGGAATACCTGATGTTCGACGGCTTTTCCTATCGTTTCGTACCCGTCAAGAACAAGACCAAGATGTCACAGCCCGGCTTTACCGACCCCGAGGATTTGTATCACAAGATGACGCAGGTGTACAAGTGGGACGCGCTCAAACGGACGGATTGGTTCGTTGACTACCAGAATCTCTACACTTTCATGGGCGTGATGAGCCAGCGCATGCTCTATGTCACTTCCGCCAAAGAGATGCTCAAAGAGGCGGAGCGCGTACGCCAGGAAGCCGCTGCACACGGCCGCGCGGATGCCGCCGCCGGGGAAGAGGCCGCCCGCATCTGGACGGACCGTGCCCGTGAACTGCTCGATGCCTGCATGGAGAATGTGCCCGAGGCCAACTTCCCGCTGGACGCCGTCTATCTGGGATTTTCCAACGAACTGATGGTCTCCGATATCATCGACTTGTATTTCAAGGTCGGCGAAAAGGAAAAGGCGATGGACCTGGCAGAGCGTTTCTACGGGAGCCTGAACGGATCGTTGCATTTCTTCGGCACTTTCCTGGATTACTCCTACGACACATTCGACACCCTCACGCAACTCGGGATGAATCTGGGCAATATCCTCAAGAAAAACGGCGAGGCGGCACGGGGCAAGGAAATGCTGTCGAAGACCATCGCCACGGCTTGCGCCTATGACGAGGAACTCCGCAAGGAATTTTTGGATGAGAAAGAATAAGATACGCCGCAATCAGCCTCAGCGCGGACCCGAAAGCATCCTCTTCCGGAACTTGGAGTTTGCCTATGTGCCGGCCGGCTACAACTGGCTGGAGCGTTTCATCCTCAACAACCAGCACAAGAGAGCGCTGAAACTGGCCCGCAAGCGCGGCCTTGTCATCCTCGCCGCCAATGAAAAGGTCGCTTTCGACCTCCATCGCTACTACCGCGTAGAGTCGGAAGCCATCCGTTGCATTTGAGAACAATACTTGTTAAATCGTAATAATGCCTGAAAAGATGGAAAAGATACCGACTCCCCACATTGAAGCCAAGGAAGGTGAGATAGCCGGGCGCGTGCTGATGGGCGGAGACCCGCTGCGCGTCAAATATATGGCGGAACGCTATTTGGAAAATCCGGTGCAGTTCAACGGCGTGCGCGGCATGCTGGGCTACACGGGCACATGGCAGGGCAAACGCGTGAGCATGATGGGACACGGCATGGGCATGCCCTCCATCGGCATCTACAGTTACGAATTGTTCAACTTCTACGGTGTCAAGACCATCATCCGTGTCGGCTCTGCCGGAGCCTATCACCAGGACTTACACCTCGGCGATCTCGTATTGGCGATGGGCGCCTGCACCGATTCCAACTACGGTGCACAATTCAATCTGCCCGGAACCTACGCCCCCATTGCGGACTTCGGATTGCTCCGCGCCGCCGCCGACTGCTGCGAAGAAAAAGGATTCCCCTATAAGGTCGGCAATATCGTGTCTTCCGATTTGTTCTATTCCGACAATCCCCAGATCGGACCGTGGGTGAAGATGGGTGTGCTGGCCGTTGAAATGGAGGCGGCCGCGCTGTATATGAACGCCGCCCGCTGCGGAGCCCGCGCTCTGACCATCTGCACCATTTCCGACCATGTCCTCCACGGTGAAGCGACCACTTCCGAAGAACGCCGCACCGCCTTTACCCGGATGGTAGAGGTCGCCCTCGCCGTCTGCTGACGACAGTCAGCCCAGGCGCTTGATTATTTCAGGATTTTTGCGACGATTTGGCGCAGGGAGGCCGCATCCGACGGCTGCTCGGCATACATTTCGCCATCCGCGATGATATAGGTCGTGGGCAGATTGGCCACATTGTAGAGCATCACAAGGCTCGAAGCGCCGCCCCGGATATCGCAGACATTGATCCAAGGCATCTTCTGCGCCTTGACGACCTGCGCCCAGGCAAATTTGTCCGTATCCAAAGCCACCTGGTAAATCTGCATGCCCCTGTCGTGATACTTCTGATAGAGCGGTTTCAGTACATCCTGGTTGAACAACTTCTGCGGCCCGTCCGAAGATGTCCAGAAATGCAGGATGATGACCTTGCTGTCGAGCGAACTCAATTTGACCTTTTCCGATTGCAGGTCCGGCAGTTCAATTTCCGGGAAACCGACCACCGCCACGGAATCGATCCGGTCGCCGTAGGCAAGTTGTTTCTGACGGGCGGAAGCCTCCTTCTGCAGGGCACGCACATAGGGAGAAGTCGGATAGAGACACGCCAGGGTATCGGCCAGGGAGCGGAAATGCAAGGCATCCAGGCGCTGGTTGAAGACCGGCAGGTCTCCCATCTTGCGGAAAATGACCGGAACGCTGGTCAGCGAGCGGCTGTTCTCCACGATATAACGGACGCTGGAACGGTACAATTTGACATAGTTCTGTGCAAACTCGCGGCGCAAAGAGGCCGCATGCCGGGTGTTCTGGGGCAAATCCTGCAAACGGGCCGACAGGGAGTTGCACTTGGCGGTAATGGTCGCATATTCCCGGTCGCTCTCCATGAGTCTGGCCGACTCATCCGATCCCGTGATGCTGCAATGGCCGAGGGTATCGGCCTCCACATAGACTTTGTCCCCCTGCTTGAGCAGGAGGGTGACCAGACGGCGGCCGCGATAGTTCAGGTAATAGAACTCCGGATTGGGCGAATCGAATTTCACTTTGCCGGAAAAACGGCCGTCCGGCTTCGTAATCAGCGTGTCGGTCGCCAGCGCATAACTGACAAAGAGTTTCTCGACGACCAGCGTATCGGACGAAAGACCTTCCACACGGCCTTCCAGACGGGCTTGGTGGCAGGCCGTCGTCATCACCAGCAGGAAGGAGAGCAGCAAGAGCCCAAACGGAGCGGAGCGGCGGGAGGAAGGCTGCGCAGGGCGTAAAGCCCGGGAAGAGCGGGACGGGCGTGACAAAAGAGGGCGCATCAGGAAAGGGCTTCAAATTGTTGAAGGATGGAGGCGGCAATCCGGGTCATCTCCTCCTGCGGAACGACGGGCTTTTCCTTGCGGAAATCCAGATCGTCTTCGCTCTGAAGAGGGACCAGATGGATGTGCGTATGCGGAACTTCCATTCCCAGCACGGCCACACCGACCCTCTTGCAAGGGACGGCCGCTTTGATGGCAAGGGCGACTTTGCGGGCGAAGGCCCACAGTCCCTCGTATGTCTTCTCATCCAGATGGAAAATATAGTCGTCCTCCACCTTCTTGGGAATGACGAGGGTGTGCCCTTTGGCCAGCGGAGAGATGTCGAGAAAAGCGTAGTAGTCCTCGCTCTCGGCCACTTTGTAAGAAGGGATTTCGCCTTTTGCGATTTTTGTAAAGATCGTAGCCATTGCTGTAGGATAAAAAGTTATTCCGGGCTGTCTTCGCGTTACAACGAGATATTCAAAATCTGCATCTTCATTTCACCGGCCGGGGTCTGGGCGACGACGACATCTCCCTTGGCATGCCCGAGCAGGGCTTTGCCTATCGGGGTGGTAACCGCCAGTTTGCCATGGGCGAAATCCGCCTCGTTCTCGCCGACCAGGGTGAACTCCATCTCCTTGCCCATGGCCAGATTCTTGATTTTCACCTTATTGAGTAACTGCACTTTGTCCACGCCCACCTGACTTTCGTCGATGACGCGGGCGGAGGCGATGAGGTTCTGGAGTTTGGCAATCTGCAATTCGAGCAATCCTTGCTGTTCACGGGCCGACTCGTATTCGGCGTTTTCGGACAAATCTCCTTTTTCGCGGGCTTCCGCAATGGCTGCAGAAATGACCGGACGCCTGGCAAGCGCGTCCGCCAGATCCTGCTTCAGTTTGTCAAGACCCTCCTGGGTCATGTAATGGATATCCATCATCACATAAAATTAAAAGGAGCCCTGCTTTGTAGCAGAACCCTTGGTTTCAACTTTGCAAATATAGAAATAGTTTCGGATTAAAACAAACTTTTACCCGATTTACCTGGAAGACGGACTACCAGCGCTCGTAGTGAATGTTCTCCGGTTTCCATTTGTCCTTGGGGGCTGTTTCGCCGGCCGGATAGCCCACAGGGACGACACAGTAGGGCGTAATGCCATCGGGCAGGCCCAGGACTTCGCGTGTGGGTGCCATGCGGTCTTCGTAAGGATAGCAGGCTGTCCAGACGGCTCCCATGCCCATTGACTCGGCTGCCAGCAGCAGGTTCTGCGTGGCGGCGGCACAGTCGGCGGTCCAGTTGCCGTTGGGGATCGTCTCACCTTTGCGCTCCCAGGTGGTCACACCGCAGACAACGATGGCGACCGGCGCCTCGATGATCATTTTATTGCGGGGACCGGCAAGGATTTCTTTGGTGGATTTTTCTCGGACGACGACAAAACGCCAGGGCTGGAGATTGAGGCCGGAAGGTGCTGCCATCGCGGCTTTCAGCAGGAGTTCCACCTGCTCTGCGCTGACATCCTGCTGTGTAAAGGAGCGGACGCTCTTACGGGAAAATATCGTTTCCATCGTGGTCTGTTGCTTTTCTGCCGGGCCGCCGCAGGAAAGCACGGCAGCCAGGGCCAAGGTAAATAAAACCAACTTTTTCATATCCTAATAAGTAAATGAACAATACCGGGACACATTCCCCGATTCGCAAAGATAAGTCCAAGCCGAGAGAAAAGCAAATTTATTATGCAGAGACGGAAGCGGGAAGCGAGCGGACTGCGAATTTGTCGGCGGCGAGTTGGGCGGCAAGGGCCTGGAGGGAGTCGAACTTGCGCTCGGGACGGATGCGGGAGAGAAACGACAGGTGCAGGTCAAGGCCGTAGATATTTTCGTCAAAATCCAGGATGTGGGTCTCGATGGTGAGGGCATTGCCGGGGCCGACGGTGGGCCGGTAGCCGATGTTGCACATACCGAGGAAACTCCCGCCACTCCGACCGGAGACCCATCCATCCCCGGCAGAAACAGAGCCGGATCCGGAAGCGGAAACGGAAGATGCTCCTGCGGCACAGGCGGGTATTCGTACCCGGACGGCATAGACGCCGGGAGCGGGAATGGCTTTCAACGGCTCATAAAGTTGCATGTTGGCCGTAGGGAAGCCGATGGTGCGGCCGAGGCGGTTGCCGGCGACGACGACACCGTGCAGATTGTAAGGCCGCCCGAGCATCGCTGCTGCATCCTCCACCCGTCCTTCCGCCAGCGCTGTCCGGATACGCGTAGAACTGATGGCCGCCGCAGACAGGCCTGTGCCAGCGGAACCGGCGAGAGAAGAAGAGGCCGAACCGGTCTGGCCTGCGGGAACTGGGACCGGAACGGACACGGAATCTGTCAGGACGACATCCAGGCCGGACTCCCGGGCGACGGCTGCCAATCCGGCGGTATCGCGGCAGTCGCTGCCCATCCGGTTGTCGTAGCCCAGCACAAGGCACTGCGCCCCGAAGCGTCCGACAAGCACCTGCGAGATGTACTCGCGCATCGTAAGGGTGCTGAAGTCCCGGGTAAAATCCAGCACCTCCACCCGGTCCACGCCGAGCGAGCACAGCAGTTCCCGCTTTTCGGGCAGGGAGGTCAGCAGCCGGAGTTCCCGCGCCCCGTCCTGCAGGACATTGCGCGGATGCGGCCAGAAAGTGACGATGAGGCTCTGCGCCGAACGACGCCGGGCCTCATCGGTCAATGTCTGAACAAGATGACGGTGTCCGAGGTGGACACCGTCGAAAAAGCCAGTTGCGACAACCGTCCCGGTCATAAGGTCGCAACTACAGCCATCTTACCAGTTCAAAATCCTGACGGTGCGGCATCAGCGGATGCTTGGCATACATACGCACCGCCACCTGGTAGAAACCGGCGGTCGAGGGCTGCATTTCTGCGGCAAAGACCGTCCGGCCCGGCTCGTGGGACACCACTTCCAGGTTGCATTTCTCGTCGATGCGGAACACCCCTTTTCCATTGACCGAGGCAAAGAGCAATTCGATGCCGACTTCCTCGGGGTTGATTTTACGCAGGTCAAGCACGACTTCCGCACGGCAGCTCCCGTCGGTCTCGGCCCAATCGACCGTATTTTCGGGTTTCACGACCGAGAGCACTTCGATGCCCGGCCATTCGAGACGCATGTGCTGCTTCCAGGCGGCGATGGACTTCGCCTCGGCAAAATCACCGGCGGCAAGGGCGGTCACCCGACGGGACTGGGGGTCATAGTACTGATTGACATAGTCGGTCAGCATCCGGTTGGTGGTGAAATTGCAGGCCACCTGGGCGATGGTGTTCTTGATGAACTCTATCCACTCCTCGCTGCGGCCCGTGGACTTGCTGATATTGTAGAAGGCCGGAGCGATCTCGTTCTCGATGATGCCGTAGATGGTCGCGGCATCGAGTTCGTCCTGATAGTTCTGGTCTTCGTAGGTACGCTCCATCGGGAGGGCCCAGCCGGCTCCCTTCTTGTAGCCTTCCACCCACCAGCCGTCGAGGACGGAGAAGTGCATCACGCCGTTCATCGAAGCCTTTTCCCCGGAAGTGCCGGAAGCCTCCAGCGGACGGGTCGGGTTGTTCATCCACACATCCACGCCTTGCACAAGATATTTCGCCAGGGTGATGTCGTAGTTCGGCACGAAGATGATCTTGCCGATGAAACGATCCTGCTTGGAAATCTCCACGATGCGCTTGATCAAGTCCTGGCCGGCCTTGTCGGCGGGATGGGCCTTGCCGGCGAAGATGAACTGCACCGGCCGGTCGGGATTATTGACAATCTCGCTCAAGCGGTCCAAGTCGCGGAACAGCAGGTGCGCACGCTTATAGGTGGCAAAGCGGCGGGCAAAGCCGATGGTCAGCACATCGTCACGCAAGGTCTCCTTGATGGTGACGACCTGACGGGGCGAGTAGTGGCTGGCCGCCACAGGGTCGCTCAGGCGCTCCTTGATGAAATTGACCAGTTTGGTCTTGAGCGCCGTGCGCACACTCCACACTTTTTCATCAGACACTTTGTAGATGCCGTCGAAGCAGGATTTGTCGTAATGGTGCGTCTTGAACTCCTCGCCGAAGACTTTGGCGTGGACTTCTTTCCACTCGGGGGCGCACCAGGTAGGATAATGGACGCCGTTGGTGACATAACTGACGTGCAGTTCGTCCTTGAGGTAGCCCGGCCACATCTTGTTGAAAATTTCCTTGCTCACCTCGCCGTGCAGCCAACTCACCCCATTGACCTCCTGCGAAATGTTGGCGGCCAGGATGGACATGGAGAACTTCTCGCCCCGGTCGTAGGGATTGATTTTGCCCAGGCTCATCATCGTCTCCCAGTCCACGCCCAGGCGGTGGGGGTAATGGCCGATGTACTTGCCGAGCAGGCCGTCGTCGAAGGAGTCGTGGCCGGCAGGCACCGGCGTGTGCGTCGTGAACAAAGACGACGCGCGAACCACTTCCAAGGCCTCGTCAAAGGTCAGGCCTTCCTTGTTGATATACTCGTTCAGGCGCTCCAGGCCGATGAAGGCGGCATGGCCTTCGTTGCAGTGATAGACCTGGGGATTCAAGCCCAGTCTGCGAAGCATGCGGATGCCGCCGACACCCAGCAGGAGTTCCTGCTTGAGACGGTTTTCCCAGTCTCCGCCGTAAAGGTGGTGGGTGACATTGCGGTCTTCGGGGAGATTGTCTTCATAATCGGTGTCCATCAGGTAGAGATCCGTGCGGCCCACTTCCACCTTCCAGATGCGGGCATGGAGGGGACGGCCGGGGAAGCCGACGGTGACGGTCAGCCAGTTGCCGTTTTCATCGAGTACGGGCTGTGCGGGGGTTTTGAGGAAGTCCTGGGCGTCATACTTGGCAACCTGATCGCCGTAGGCGGAAAGCATCTGGGTGAAATAGCCGTAGCGGTAGAGCAAGCCCACGGCGACCAGATTGACATTCATGTCGCTGGTCTCCTTGAGGTAGTCGCCGGCCAGGATGCCCAGACCGCCGGAGTAAATTTTCAGCGAGGTGTCCAGGCCGTATTCCATGCAGAAATAAGCGACGGAAGGGTCTTTTCGCTCCGCCTTGAGGGCCATGTACGCCTTGAATTCCTTGGAAACTTTCTCCAGGCGCGACAGGAAGTCGCCGTCATTTTCCAGACTTCTGTACTTGCGGATGCTGATGCGGTCCAGCATCAGGATCGGGTTTTCTCCGGCTGCCTCCCATGCTTCGGGATCAATGGATTTGAATAGTTCTCTCGCAGAGTCGTTCCAGCACCACCAGAGGTTTTTCGACAAGGTGTCGAGTTCGGCAAGGACGCCTTTGAGTTTTCTTCTGACCAGTACGGTACTCCAGGAGGGCTGGTTGACTTCAATTCTTCTGTATGCCATTGTATCTTTCTAAATAAAGTTGATTTACTTTTTCTTGACTTTTGCGGTTTTCTTTGCGTCTTTGGCCGGCGCGGCGGCTTTCTTGGTCGCCGTCTTCGGCGCAACGACCTTCTTGGTCGCCGTCTTCGGCGCAGCGGCTTTCTTGACGGGCTTCACCAGACGGACCGGAGCGACCGGGCTTTCGTTTACCCGCACGAGCGCACCGGCCGCCAGGGCGTCATCGACCCGGAGCATGAAGTCGCTCAAGACATTCATATAGTTGATGAAAGCCTCGTAGGGCGTGTCGTAGGGGTTGAAATACTTGTGGACGGCACCGTCGGAGAAGAACTTCGTACACATATAATAGAAGTGGTCGCTCTCCTGGAGGTGCCCGTAGTCGGACCACAGGGCGTCGTCGTTGAGCAGGGACAGCTTCTCGCTCAAGGAATAGAGCTTGTTGAATGCGTCTTTCTGCAGGTCATTGCCCAGCCAGGCGGTCACATCCCTTTCCTCATCGGCCCAGGAAATGGCGTCAGGAACATCGAGCGGAGCGACGGCGGTGTGCTTTTGGGCAGCCTGCGCCGGCGTGACAAACTCGAAGGTGCCGTCCCGCAGGACGACATCGGGCAGTTTGGCGAGGAAATCGAAAATGCCGCAGGAGGCTTTCTGATGCTCGCCGAAGGTCTCGTAATCCATAAAGAGATTGATGATGTCGTCTT
>CAMNQO010000009.1 GCA_946549475.1 uncultured Bacteroidales bacterium | reverse complement strand
AAGGGCACGCGCGATTTCGGCCCCTCCGAAATGGCCGCCCGCAATTATATTTTCGACACCATCAAGGCCGTGTTCAAGACCTACGGCTTCTCCCAGATCGAGACACCCGCGATGGAAAACCTCTCCACGCTGCTGGGCAAGTACGGCGACGAAGGGGACAAACTCCTCTTCCGCATCCTCAACTCCGGAGACGCTTTCGCCGGGGTGGACCTCACGGAGACCGACAGCCGCAAACTCAGCCTCAAGGTCTGTGAGAAGGGCCTGCGCTACGACCTGACGGTGCCTTTTGCCCGCTATGTGGTGCAGCACCGCGATGAGATTGCCTTCCCTTTCAAGCGTTACCAGATCCAGCCGGTCTGGCGGGCCGACCGTCCCCAGAAAGGCCGCTACCGCGAGTTCTACCAGTGCGATGCGGATGTCATCGGCTCGCGCAGCCAACTCAACGAACTGGAACTGGTGCAGATTGTGGACACGGTGTTCAGCCGGCTGGACATCCGCGTCTGCATCAAAATCAACAACCGCAAACTCCTCTCCGGCCTCGCGGAAATCGCGGGCGCGCCGGACAAGGTCGTGGACATCACCGTCGCCATCGACAAGATTGACAAGATAGGCCTGGATGCCGTCAAGGCGGAAATGTTGGAGAAAGGACTTCCGGAGCAGGCCGTCGCCGTCATCGAGCCGGTGCTCACCCTCAGCGGGGACAACCGGGAAAAACTCGCCGTGATGAAGACCCTTTTCGAGGGCGGCAGCGCTTCCGGCATCGTCTCGCAGGACGGCCTCAAAGGAATCACCGAGCTGGAAGAACTGCTGGGCCTGATTGACTGCGCCGGCATCGCGAGCCCCGTGGACATTGACCTGTCCCTCGCACGCGGACTGAATTATTATACGGGAGCCATCTTCGAGGTGAAGGCCCTCGACTTTGTCATCGGCAGCATCTGCGGCGGCGGACGCTACGACAACCTGACGGGCATCTTCGGCCTTCCCGACACCTCCGGCGTCGGCATTTCCTTCGGTGCGGACCGCATCTACGACGTGCTGCTCGGACTGGACAAATTCCCCGCCGGGCTCCGTTCTTCCACCGACATCCTTTTCGCGGATATGGGCGAAACCGCCTACCTCATTCCCATCGTGGCCCGACTTCGTGAAAAAGGCATCTGCTGCGAGATTTATCCGGAGAATGTCAAACTCAAGAAGCAGTTCGACTATGCCGACCGCAAGGCCATCCCCTTCATCAGCATCTGCGGAAGCGAGGAGGCGGCCTCCGGACAGGTCAACATCAAGAATCTCCGCACCGGCGAGCAGCGCTCTTTCGGAAAAGACGACATCGAAGGTCTCCTGACCTTTGTCAAATCATAATACTTACGATATTAAACCAAGCATTACAACTCCATGAAACGGATTTTCTCCCTGCTTTTCGGCCTTCTGGCCGTCTGTGCCAGCCTTCAGGCCGCCAAAATTTCAGGAACGGCGCTTGCCTCCTACAAAATCGTCTATAGTATCGGAGCCGAAGAAGAAGTGGGCCTCGAAGCCGCCACCCGGCTCCGGCAGGCCATTGCGGATGCCACCGGGGTCGAGTTGGAAGTGATTGCGGACAACGCCAATGCCCGCGCCCGGGAAATCCTGGTCGGCAACACCCGGCGCAAAGAATCTGCCGCCGCATACAAGGATGGCTTCAAGCCCTTCGAGTACAAATGTTTCGTCAAGTCCGGGAAACTGGTCGTCGCCGCAGGCGGATGCTGGGCACTGGACCGGGCCGGACAGAGGATTGCCGAAACGCTGTCCAAGGGAGATGTCAATGCCTCTTTCCGCCTCGAAGGAACGGTGGAAGGCGAATTTCTCTTCCCCCGCGAGGAGGGCGTCAATCTCCGCATCCTGGACGACAATGTCTGGGACTACAGCGGGAAACCCGTTCCCAAGGCCTGGGAAGAACTCGGCGAGGACTGCACGGACAGCGTCCGCGGACCCCAGTTCGTTCAATTGGTGCGGGCTTATATGCCCGATGTCATCGGTTTCCAGGAGTTTTCCCGTGCAATGGCCGGCCTGTTCGGGTCCCAGGCTTCGCAATATGGCTACAAGGAGACCTTTACGCCGGAAGGCCGCAACGACACCCCTATCTGGTACAATGAAAACACGGTCGAACTCATCGAGACCGAATATGTCCGCTTCGAGCCCAAGCGCTGGAGCAACCACGGTTCCAAGAGTTTCACCTATGCTCTGTTCCGGCTCAAGGAGAACGGGAAACAGTTTGCCCTCATCAGCACGCACCTGTGGTGGAAAAGCGAGAAAGTCCTTGCCGGAAGCAATACGGCCCGCGCCGCCCAGATCCATCAGATTCTCGCGCACGCGGAATACCTGAAAGGCACATACGACTGCCCCATCTTCCTCGTCGGAGATATGAACTGCAATGAGAAGTCCAAAGCCATCCGGCTGCTGCTGGACGCCGGATTCACGCCTTGCTACCAAGCCGCCACCGGCACGACCGACCTGCACAACGGGCATCACCGCTGCGGTCCGCAGGGATTCGGACGGGACGGCGGCAACCGCACGCGGGAAGATTCAATCGACCATTGCTTCCTCTGGAACGGCGGCTCCACCGAGATCCGGCACTTCCGTTGCGAGATGGCAGCGTTCACCGTAAAGATTACGGACCACTACCCCAACATTATCGATGTAAAACTCTGATAAGGGACTACGGACGCAGCACGGGGAAGTCCCCCGACAAATCCCAGACAGACGCATCCCACCCCAACTGCCGGGCAAGTGCACTCACGGTGATTGCGGCAGCGGCAGCCGCCTTGCCGTGATAGGGGTGGAATGTCGTTCCCAAAGTGTTTCCGTCCACGACCGTACCGTCCGAAGCAGTTCCGGACTGCGACAGGGGAGAAGCGGAAGAAGCGTCTTCCTGGTCGAAGAGCAGCAGACTGTCTTTCCATGAAGCCGGCGTGGTACAGATCTGATAGGTCATATCACTTCTGCGGTAGCATCCGGCATAGACATTCTTGTCGCCGCCATATCCGACCACCGCTCCCGAACTGATGTGCTGACTGTTGGTCGAGGGTTTGTACTCATAAGGATACAGCGAAAGGACAGAAGGATTCCACGCGATACAGGACGAAACCGTATTGGAGAAGGAAGCCGCAGAGGCACTTTTGGCATGGTTGCTGGCCGCGCCGACGATACCGCCGATGGCCTGGTATTTTCCGGAAACGGCCCCCGAGGCATAACAGCACTCGACGCCGGTGCCCGTCCCGATACTGCCGGCGATGCCGCCGATAAAGCCGGAAGTCGCCGTCGTAACATCGCCCGTCGTGAAACAGTTGCGGATGACGATGGCATCCGCGGTCAAGGTATTGGTCTTGCCGACGATACCGCCGCAATGATCTTTTCTTCCCGTAACAGAGGCCGTCACGGCGCATCGTTCGACCGAAGAAGCGGTCTTGTTGAGATAAGCGACAATACCGCCGCAAGGACCGCCCGCAGGACCGCTTATCGTGCCGGCAACCTGACAATCCATGATGGAGACATGGTCGGACCAGGCCCAGCCGGCAATGCCGCCCAGGTATGCGGGATAGGAAGCGTTGTCATAGGTCGAAGTGGAGACGATACTCCCCTCGAAACGACATCCGGATATCGTGGCCGGGACGCTGACCGTCCCGAGGATGCCGCCGGCATACGCACGATAGCCGTCATAGGTATGGCGGATATCACCGGAAGTGACCCGGATATCTTTGATCTCTGCACTTTGACAGGCGCTCTTCTTTTCCAGGGAACCGGCAACGACGCCGATATTGCTGCCGGAATTGTCAACCGTAAGGACCGGGGCATCAAAACGAAGATGACGGACATTTCCGACCAGGAAACCAAACAGGCCGGTGTACTGACCGGCATTGGAGCAATGCAGATGGCGGAGGGTATGTCCGCCGCCGTCAAAGTCGATCCCGTAATTATTGGATTGTGCACAGATGGGCGTCCAGTTTTCGACGGAAGACAGATCCAGGTCGGCGGCCAGACGGAAACAGGTCAGGGCCCCATCGACGAGTCTGGACTCCATTGCCAGCAAGTCCGCAAGGTTTCGGATGACATAAGGATGGTCGGGAGAACCGTCTTCCAGGCATTTCGTCCAGCCTTCGGACTTGAGGGAAATGGTATAGCAATGTCCGCCGCCGAGCGTGACCGGACCGGGGACAAAGGTCTTTTCATAGTACCCGCCATCGGAAAGATAGACATCCACGGTAAACACATCGTCCGCCGAGCAGCAAATATCCTGCATGGAGGTCATCATATAAGCGGTCAGACGCTGGGAAGATGCGGATACATCCACGCCGGACAACGCCAGCGACAAGGTGTTCTGCCGGGAGCCTGCCTGATTGGTGCGGCTGAAAACCGGAGAGGTGCAACTGAGGCAGACCCGGGTGACGGTCGTCACGTCGGAGGGAAGTTCCAGAAGGAAGCGGAAAGCGTTGCTCCGCTGCGCTCCTGAAAAGTCGATGTGGTCCAGGTCGGTGACATCATCCCGGAGGACATTGTATTCCAGATGGGAAAGACTGGCGTTGCCGGTCTGAGACTGTCCTTCGTAGGAACGCGCCATCAAGGCCTCGCGGTCGGCATATTTTCCGGGATAGAAAACCGCAAAACTGTTTCCTGACACGGACGGGCCCGAGAACAGCGCGGACTTTTCTCCGGCCCCGCTGACAAGGGTGTAGAGTTGCGAAGAACTCCCGCAGACGCGCAACTGGTCGCCTTGCTCCCAATACAGGCCCAAGGCCTGTTCTTCCTGCGCGACGGCTACTTTGGTCCCTTTCATCTCCGGCATCGTCGCACCGATGGTACGCAGACCGGAAGCGCTCTCCTGCATCCGGGTACATCCGGGAAACAGGCAGAGGACGGAAACGATAAACAACAATGTTCTTTTCATCTTTTATTCCTCCTCATAAAATACGACATCACTGAGGTCCTGGTTGCTTACAGGCGAAGCACAGAGCATCTGCCCGTACGACAGAATCCGGGTTTGGATGCGGGGCGGCTGGTAGTTGGTTTTCTTCATATTGTCAGAACGATGTGATCAATTGGGGAATATCGGTGTTCAAATCCCAGATGGAAGTATTCCAGGAAAGTGTACGGGCCAGGTCGGAGGGTGTCCGGGAAGAGCCGGCCGCCTTGCCGTGATAGGGATGGAAGGTATTGGTCAACGCGCTGCCATCCACCGTCCGGCCATCCGCCGTTTTGCCGGACTGGGACAACACGGAAGAGGCCGAAGCATTGTCCTGGTCGAAAAGCGGCAGGGATTCCAGCCAGGAAGCCGGCCGGGTGCAAATGGCATAGTCCATATCCGGACGGCGCAGACAATCCGCATAGGTGTTTTTGTCACCACCGAAACCGACGACCGCTCCGCTGCTCAGATGGGCATTGTTGGTGTCCGGCTTGTAGTCGTAGGGATAGGATGTTTTCACGGAAGCGTTCCAGGCAATGCAGTTGATGACGCTGTTGCTGTAGGAAGTGGATGCGGCCGTACTGGTCTTGTTGCTGGCCGCTCCGACGATGCCGCCCAAAGCCATATATTTGCCGGAAACATGGCCGGACGCGTAGCAGTTTTCCACCGTACCGCCCGTACCGAGGCTGCCGATGATACCGCCCGTCCAGCCGCCGGTCGAAGTGGAAACATCTCCGGTAGCGCTGCAATTGCGGATGACGATGCCACCTGCGGAAGAAACGGCCGCACTCGAGCCTGCGATGCCGCCTGTACAGTCATGTCCTGAAACCGAGGCTTCCACGCTGCAATTCTCGACGACGGTGCCGGTTTTGTAGAGTTGTCCGACGATACCGCCGGCAAAGCCGTTCTTGGCACCGCTGTAGGTCACGGCTCCGCCGACCCGGCATCCGCTGAATGTCACATTGGCGGACCAGGCCCAGCCGGCGATACCGCCCACATAGGAAATATTCGCTTCATAGGGGCTGCTGTTGGTCACGATACCGTCAAAACGGCAGTTGCGGATGCTGCCCCCGACGCTGACGACGCCGATTATGCCTCCGGCATAGCCCCGATAATCCTGATGGGCAAAGGTGACGGACGCGCCGCTGACCTCGATGTTTTCAATCAGGGTGGAGGTACAGGCGGACTTATTTTCCAGGCGGGCGGCCAGGACGGCGGCATAGCCGCCCTTGTTGTCGATGTTGACGACCGGATTTTCAAATTTCAGATCATGGACCTGGCCGACCAGATATCCGAAGAGGGCACAATGCTGTCCGGTATTGTTGCAACGGAAATTCCGGATGGTGTGGCCGCCGCCGTCAAAACCGATGCCTTTGTTGTTTTCGTCGTGACAGATGGCCACCCAGGATGATTCGGAAGACATGTCAAGGTCGGCCACCAGTTTGAACCAGGTCATACTTCCCTCCTTGAGTTTGTTTTCCATCGTCTTGAGATCGGACAGGCGGGCTATCAGCCAGGGATGCTCTTTCGTGCCGTCCTGCGTGAGAGAGCCGCCGGACCAGCCTTCGGAACCGACGGCCAGACGGTTGACGCACATGGGCTCGAGCGTCTGCGCGACGGGCGTGACGGAATGTCTGTAGGGCTCGCCTTCTCCGGCATAAAGAGCGACTTCGATCCGGGTGGAACCGGTCAATTTCACGGGAAGGGACGCCATTTCAAACCAGGCCGTGACGCGTCCCTGCGCATCCACCGTCCCGTCTCCGAGGGTCAGGGACAACTGGCGGGTCTTGTCCGTGGCGGAATTGCTCGCATAGAAAACGGCATCGGAGCCGGTCAGGACGATTTTATCCACGCATTCCACACCGGAAGGCACATCCACCTGCACTTGCAGCAGGGTCGTGCCCATGGCCGTTCCACCCAGGCGGTCGGCACAGATTTTTTCGGCCCTGAGATGGCCAAGGGACGAGATATCTTTCAGACAGATATACGAGGCGACATGGTCGGTGCTGCCGTTGGAAGACTGGTGCTGCTCGGAAAAGGAGCGGCCGGTTACGGCCGCTTCGTCAGAGAAACGCCCGGCCGGATAGATGACCGTATAGCGGGAAGACTCCGGAACGACGCCCCGAAAGACGGCGGTTTTTCCCTCGACCGACAATGGCTCCAGACGGGATGTCGTGCCGCCTGCGATGACGGTCAGTTTCTCTCCGGCGTAAAATGCGGGAACATATCCGTCCAACAGGGATGACTTCACCTCGGCGAAAGGCAGGGATTCCGGCAGCGTGAGGGTCACACTGGTTCGTTCGTCCGGCTCCAGCCAGACACGGGCGGTCTCCTGTTCCTTCCGGTTGCAGGCCGTCAGGACGGAAAAAAGGAGGACCGATAAGACAATTTCTTTTTTCACGGCAGATAATCGGCTAAAGTTTCAGCAATGACTCGGGCCATATAGGCATGTCCGGTCGCATCCGGATGGCTTCCGGTCGATTTGGGAATGTTGACCTTGTCGTTCTGTACGGTGCCTCCTGATGTAAAATCGGCGTAGGGGATTCCGAAATGGGTGGCAATTTCGATGACGGAAAGCGCATAGGGAGCCGAGAGGAAGTCTCCTACGACGATGAGGAGCCGGGCACCGGGGTAAAGTTGGTTGAAGCGGCGGATCAGCTTGATATAGGCACTGCGGAATTTGGTCTCGTCCAACTGGTCAATCGTCAGGTCCCAGTCGTATGTCCCGAGTTCGGACTTGTAGTTGTGGTCGTTGGTCCCGCCGTGGATGATGATGAGGTCCGGGTCCTGCAACTCCGTCACACGCTGAAGAAAGCCGTTGGTCCTGTCCGGCCGGGTCACGACGGTCGTCCCGCCCCAGGAACGGTTGGAATCCAGGATGCTGTTGCGACTGTACTTGTAAATAACCTGGTGCCAATAAGTCTTGTCCACGCTTTGGACCGTGCCGGTACCATTCCGGTCATTGGCGGGATAGTAAGGGCCGTAATTGGAGGGAGAATAGCCGTCGAAAGTCGAGATGGAATCTCCGAAAACGGCGATACGGCGCTGCGGGAGGACATCGGGTTGGGAGAAATCGAGCCCGGTCACCACCGTCTTTCCGGCCGCCAGGTCCAGACCGCCCGGCAAAGTGAAGCCGTAGGTAAAACGATCCGTGACCACCGTCAGTTTGACGGAAGCCGGATGAGCCGGCAGGGTGACGATGCCGAGTTCGCCCGGCTGAATCATCGTACCGATGGCCAGTTGCCGGGCCGCATCGCTCCTTTCACAATCCACGATAATCTCGGAAGCGCCGGCCGCCGTGGAGAAAGAACCTGCGGCATAGTCTGCGGACACCTTTCCCGCAAGCGGGATCTCCGCTGTCAGCGTCACGCTCCTGACCTTTTCTCCGACGGCCATGTTGTGGCTGTCGTACAGCATCAGGTGCAATGCGGCCGTCACCGGGGTGGGATTGAGCCGGATTTCATTGGCCGAAAAATCGCTGACGCGGCAGAAAGCCCGCATCCCGAGTGCCAGATCTTCATCCGCCGTCGCATAATGTGTCTGCCGGGAGGAAACGCTTAAGTCATTGGAGGTGCTGCCCAGACAGACATCCACGGTCCGGACGGAAGGAGTCAGATTGACCGGAAAGGAAGCCAGGCCGGAAACGGCTGCGGCGGACGCTTTGCGGAAAGGCGTGCCGTCAACACTGTAACTTACATCAGTCAGTTCCGTATAACGGTAGCCGGGCGCATCGGCAAATTGCAGACGGACGCTGTAGGCATCCGGAGTGGCGGCGGAAGTACCGGTTTTGTTGCAGGCACCCGCCAGAACGGACAGAATCAAAAAAACGAGACGCGTTCTCATGGTTTATTTTTTACAATACGACATCGATGTAACGGCCGCAATGGTCGGACAATTTCAGGGTAAAGAGGGTCTTGATGATACGGTACTCACGCACAAAAGAGTCGTCCGGAAGATGATAACTGAACATCTGGTCGATGGCTGTCAGGCCTCCGTCGCCTGAGGTGTCGGTCAAAGGTCCCCATCCGTTGTCCGCGTCACAGGCATGATAGCCCCGGGAACCGTCACGGTAGAAGGTTGCCGTCTGGGAACAGGCCTTGTAGCCGGCGTCCAGCAGGACTTTCATCGGGTTGCTGCGCAGGTCGCAGTTCATGTCGCCCATCACGAAAACGGGGGCATCATAAGTCTTCAGCAACTGTTCCGCCTTGTCCCGGACCTCAGTAATCTGAGAAATGCGGGCGTTGTCACTGCCATACACCTCCGCGTCGGAACGCCACCACAAGTGCGTACCGATGACGATAAAATGCTTTCCGCTTGCCTTGTGGCGGAAGACGGCGGCCGTATAGGATTTGGAGCCGCCGTTATTATAGGTCTCCGGGGTATAGGAATGCCAATCGCAGGTCACAAGGTCCACCGTATTGGCATTATACATCAAGGGCGTATTGTTCCACGGCGAAGTCGCGGTCCAGGCCAGACGATAACCGGCGGATGAGAGTTTCGGCAGGAGTTGACCGCTCATCGCGGAAGTATATTCCTGGAAGGCGCAGACATCGGGCATGTAGCCCAGAATGGCCGCCGCATATTCCTTGCTGCGATGGGCATTGCGGGGATCGTCGCCCAGAGCGGCCCAAGCCTCCGGAATGGACGATTTGTCGTAACTCCAGACATTCCAGTCCAGGATCCGAAGATTGCAGTCCGGGGAATTGAAGGGAAAGATGAACTGCCCTCGGACATTGCCTCGGAGGTCCAGGCCGGCCGGAATGGGGCGGTCTTTCGCCAGGTACTCATCCATCACGGTATCCACGGCCTTTTTGAGTCCCCAGGTATTCTTGCCGACAATCAGGAGTTTGCCTGCCGTGCAGCGGACCCGCCAGTCAAATTCTTCCGTCATCGCCGAAAGCAATTCTTTCACTTCGGAACGGGACTCCGCCTGGCCGATGACGATCTCGTTGGCCGTCTCCTTGTTGTTGGTGCTGTTGACCTTGAGTTTCTGGTTGAAATAAGCCCGCATATAACTTTTGAGCGTATTCGCATAGGTACGGGCCACATCCTCGTCTTCGTAGGCGTTATAGACGATTGCAAACTTACCCGCATCGGTCCCGCCGATGTCATAAGCCTTGACGGGCGCGTTGGAATCGTCGTCGAAATATTCGTCCGGCCCCACCTTCCCGCAGGAGCAAAGCAGCGGGAAGAGACAGAAACATAAGGAAATTTTAATGACTTTTTTCATGGTTGGTACTATTGCATTTTGACGCATCGGATGGGTTTGGCGCGGTTTACCTGATCGTAGGAGTAGTCTCCGCTCACGGCCAGGACGCCTTTGGTTGACTGCTGTCCCAGCACTTTCGCCCGAGTAAATGCCCCGCCCTCCGTCGTATAGGTACTGGTCCAATAATAACATCGGAAGCCCGGATTGTTCAGACGGCCATAGGTGACCTGTCCGGAAGCGGGAAGGATGAACGGTGTCCCGTCAATCTCGCACTGCAATGCACAGGAGTTGGCCGAGGGATATGTCTTGTCCGCAGCGTTGAGGGTATTGATGAGATTGAGCATCTGCGTCCAGGAAGGCACCTTGTATCCGGGAGGGCAAGGGTCGTCGGCCGTTTTGACATCATCGCGCCAAAGGGTTGTAAACGAGACTTCCTGATTCGCCTGGTCTTCCAACACATTGTTGAAAAACCACATGGGATGCAGCGTGGCATCCGCACGCGTATAGGGAATGGTCCGTTCTTCATCCTGGTATTCTTTGCAGGAATAGACCGGAACGCGTTCACCGGAATAAAAGAGAGGCATGAAGAAGTCCCCGTCGCCCGTCAGGGCATTTTCAGCCGCTGTGGCATTATAGTTTCGGGACGCAATGGCGATGGCATCGGTCTTGGGACCCGGGAAGGGGTCTTTGCGCCCCCACTGGTAGTACAAACCGGTTCCGGCTGCCGTTGCCGTCGCCGCATCGATTCCCGTTTCCCACGCCCCGATGTTGCGGTCCAGCCATACATCGTCACCGATTTTCACGGAGTGGATTTCCGGCGTCTCCCACAGCGTGACGGACCATACGATATTGTAATCCGTCTTGTTGTCATAGAACACCACGGTACCATATCCACCCTCTCCGCAGGAGTTTGTGGAAAGTGAGGTATCATTGATGGAGTTGTTGGGACCATAGACATCGAAGACATAGAGATTCTCCGTCAGTTTACTGAGATTGACATTGTTGGAGATGGCATTGCGATAAATGTTCTGCTGGGTCTTGGTCCACCAGTCGAAGGCATCGTCAACGGCATGGACAGGACGCGTCCCGTCCGGTCTGATGGTGTTGATCTTGTACCGGCCGGGCTTGACGATGATGTAGGTGCTGGCATTTCCCGCCGACCACAGGTCGGTCGAGACCGTTTCGGAGGGGTAGGCGTCGGGAGCGACCGTCATCTTGTCCGCAAAAGAGAGCAGGACCGGCTCCTCCAACTTGAGCCTGAGCGTGGCATTTCCGGTCCCGGAAAGGGCGCTGACGGAAACATATTCCGGCACGGTCAGCGTCCAGGAACAGTTGGAAGTCAATGACACGGTCACTTCTTCGCTGACGGACAGGTCCGCACTGTCCAAATCCAACTGAACAAAATCCTTACGGGCCTGCGTCACCGTTACGGCCAGGTCGGGCGCGCCGTCATAGGAAAGCGTCAGTTCGGCCACGCGTTCCGTCGATGCGGTATTTTCGGAAATGTCGAAAGAAAGGATGCCGAGGGAAGAGACGGACAGATTGGAAATCCAGTCTCCGCCGTCCGTGCAGGCGACGGACAACACCTTCCCCGCCGTCGGAGAAAAGACATTGTAGTTGGAAGTTACGGAAGCGGCGTAGCAGGGATAGGAAAGCGAAGCCGCGCCCCGGATTTCGGGTGATACCCGGGTAAGGGAACTGTGGATGTCGAGGGTTACCGGAACGATGTCGTTGGCCTGCAGGTCGAGCACGGAGGAAGAGCCGGTTGCCTTGCGATAGACGGTCCCGTTGATATCCTCCACCTCAAAGGTGACGCTGTGATAGCGCTGACGGGCCAGGGATGCGAACACCTTGGCGGAATAATCGGAAGTCTTGGCCGACGGAAGGCTGTAAGGCGTCGTCAGCGTGACCTGGACGGCGGAGGCATCGGAGACGGCCGCCGTAATGGCTGCCCGTCCCTCGCCGGTCAGGTCCACTTCCGCTGTCCCGGCAAAATTCGGATTCTCGGTCGGTATGATACGCAAGGCTTTCATCTTGATTCCGGCGGCGTCACTGTCCCAGACTCCGACGGCCAATACGCCTGAGAGCGGGTACAATTTGATGTCGGCACGGGTCTTGTCCTCGTTGTAACTGCCTTTGCCGGCCAGCGGGAAGAATGCGCCGTTGAGTTGTCCCGCAGCAGACTGGATCTGGACAGGATCGATAGTAAACGGAACGGCCGTCGGAGTCAGTCCGTCGGCACCGACCGGCCAGAAGCACCAGGCCAGGGTCGCCGCTTCATCCACATCCACTTCAAACTTGCCGCCGGGCACATAGGTCAGTTGCTGCTGGTCAAAGGCCGGCTCGGCGTTCTGGACATTGCTCATAAAGGTGATGCCGTCTCCCGCCGTCCATTTGAAGCGCTTGGTCTCGGAGGAGTAGTCCAGCGTCGTCCTGACCGGATCGGTCCGGGTGTCAAGCACAATACGGCTTCGCCGGCCGCTGGCCCAGACAAATTCCGGAGAAAGCAGTGTCTGACCGGTCGTCGGAGGGATGACGTTTTCTTCCATCCGGGCACAGGAAGCCAAGACCATGAGTGCCAAAATGATATGTAGTCTTTCTTTCATCGCATCAGAGATCAATTTCATCCCCTTCTCCCAGGTCGGCGTGACCGTCATCCCAAGAAGACGCAAGCAATCCTTCATCCATATAAGGACAGAGGATCATGCACCAAGGTGTTTCGTAATTTTCCATCGACTAATCAATATATCAGCTTAATAAACAATGTCCGTTTTCCGTATTGGGTGCCGCCGCCATCCAGACTCAAAGGGAGAAGATAGTCCCCGGGGAAACAGGCGTCCGCCTGAAAGGCGGCGATGTCCAGCCTGACGCCCAATTTGCAACTGATGTTGTCCGTGCTGTCGAGGGTCAGTTCGGAATGGTCAAGTTGCCAGTATTTGGCCGGCAGCAGCCGGAACGCTCCGCCCGTCTCCAGATTGCGGATGGCAAGGGCCTGCTCGTCAGCCACGATGCGGATGTGATTGGGCTGGCGGTCATAGCCGGCATTGTAAACGGTCAGCCAGAGGCGGCCGGACGCATCCAGGTCCCCGGAAGAGACGGAAAGCAGATCCGAGGAAACGGCTTCGATGAAGTAGGCCCGGGCTCCCATCGTATCTTCGTAAACCCTGTAATCTTTTCCGCAGGCTGCAAAAAGCGGCATAAGGATGAGCGTGAAGCGTATCAGATGTTTCATAGGACATAATATTAATAGCCGGGGTTCTGGACCAGCAGATTGTTGATTTCAAGTTGTGCGAGCGGAATGGCCAGCCACACGTTCTTGGGATATTCAAAACGGCGCACGCCGTTTTCTTTCTGAGGAACGAGGGTGTAATAGGTATCTTCGGTCGTACCTTCGACATTGAGCGCATCCGGGGTGGAAGACATGTACTCCTGGATGACATTCCAGCGGCGGAGATTGTGATACCACCTCCCTTCGCAGCAAGTCTCGCACAGATTCTCTTCGTGCAGGGCCCTGCGCTTGGAAGCCAGGTCCAGTCCGTTGAAGCCGCCTGACACACGGGACCAGGCCACATCGAAAGAGGGCAGGCCGGCGCGGGCGTGTACTTTGTCGATGTAAGCCTTCCCTGTCGCGCTCAAACTGTTGTCATACTCGAAATCCGCTTCGGCATAGTCCAGATACAACTCCGCCAGGCGTACGAGCGGCCAAGGGAAACGGGCATAATTGATAGTCTGGGACGAATAAGTATAGGAAGTCGAAATCGAGATGTACTTCTGCAGGAAATATCCGGTCGCCACATTGTACTCATGGGAAACGTTGCCGGTGTACCCCTGGTATTCGCCGGCATAACTTTTTATCAGGTAATCCGTGACGCCGTTGTAGATAAAATTGCCCCGGTTGTACCCGACGGTCGCATAGAAACGGGGATCGCGGCCGATGTGCAGTCTGGCCGTGCGTTCTCCGTTCTCGCCCGTCGCCCGGGACATCAGATGGTTGGACGCAAACTCGGATTTGGTATCGGGATCGGCCCACAAAGGAAGCCCGCTGCGGGTCAGGAACTTATCCACGCAGGCCAAGGTGGGGCTCAGGGAGGTACGAAATCCGGTGGTCGTGTAACTGAACGAGGTCTCGCCGTTCTGGTGCTGGCGCAGGGCGCCTGTCCGCTGGATGTGCTGGATGCCCGTCTGGTCGCCGAATGCGAAAAGGTATTCACCCCCGCAACCGTTTTCAGAGCCGTTCCGCCAGTCGGCGATAAAGAGATTGTAATAGTTGTTGCGTCCCCGGACTGCATCGGACAGGGAAGCGCTGGCCGGATCGGTGTAGAGCGCATACCCGTTGGACTCAGCCAACTTGATGGCCTCCTCCGTAGCGTCCATCGCCCGTTTCCATTTTTCCCTATCGTAGGTCTGGGAGATGAGTTGTTTGCCATCCCGATTGCGGAAAGCCGCGTAAGCCGCATTGCCATTGACGAGCGGAGAAGCGGAATACATCAGGACCCGGGCCTTGTAAGCCTTGGCGGCAACCGAAGTGGCACGGCCGAGATCCACATTGGGACGGACGGCGGGCAGGGAGGCTGCGGCCCGGTCAAAAAGGTCGCAGACAAAATCCGCACACTCATCCCAGGAAGAACGGGGCTTCAGCATTTCCTCCGTGGAGGCATTGAAGGAGATTTCTTTGTCCACCAGCACGACAGGACCGTAATTCTGCATCAGGATCCAATGATAGAGGGCTATGAGGAAATAGGCCTCCCCGACATAGGAATCGTGGTCTTCCGGAGCCAGGTTGGGAACATCATCGACCCGGTCCAGCATCATCCAGGCATAGCGGATGGCTTTGTACAGATCGTAATTGGTCGCACCGATGCCGGAGTCCGCCCTCGGATCCCACAGGCCATAATAGGTCTGGTTGGCATTTTCGTCCCCGTACAAAATGCTCTTGTAGGGGAAATAGCGGGTCTGTCCGTTGGCGGAAGTGATGACATCTCCACCGGCACAGAAATCCGGCATGTAGCGGTAAGTCGCGTAATTCGGGATATAGGTATAAAGGGTATTGAGGAACTTTCTCGTGTTGTCGGACGAGGAAAAGATGTCATCAAGGGTCGCCGTCCCTTGCGGAACGACATCCAAATAATTGCAGGAAGACAGGAACAAAAGGCCGATGGCCAGGATTTTCACACTGTGTTTCATAGGAACGAAGCGCTTAGAAATTGAACTGGGCTCCGAGTTGTACGGTCCGCTGGAGCGGATAACTCAAGCCGTTCCCGCTGCCCATCTCGGGGTCCCAATAGCGGAAAGGAGAGATAGTGAAGAGATTGGTTCCGGACAGATAGACACGGACAAACTTGAAATTGTAGCCGACCTCGAGATTTTTCAGGCGGAGGAAACTGCCGTCCCGCATCCAGAAACTGGATATCTGCGTGTTGTTGGCATTGTAGCGATAGTCCAGGCGCGGATAGGCTGCCGATACATCGGGATGGGAAGGCGACCAGTGGTCTGCCACAATCCATTGCAGGACATTGAATCCCTGGGATTCATTGTCGCGGAATGCCTGGATGTCTTCCATATAGATGGAAACTTTGCCGCGCCCTTGGAAGAAGAAGGAGAAATCGATGTTCTTCCAGCGGAGACTGGCGCCGAAGCCATAGATGATCTCCGGAACGGTCGGGTTGCCCAGATAGGTCCGGTCGTTGTCGTCGATGATGCCGTCCCCGTTGAGATCCCGGTACTTGATGTCACCGGGGAGGTAGTCGGGCATATAGGTCTGGCGCGGGGATGAGGCAATGTCCGCTTCATCCTTGAAGAGGCCGTCTGCGACAAGTCCGAATACGGAGTTGATGGGTTTGCCGATTTTGGAGGTATAATAATACTGTTTGTAGGGAGACTCGTCGTTGGCGACAACCTCGTTGTGGGCATAAGTGAATGTCCCCCGGGCCGTCACGCTCCAATCCTGGTCGAAAGCATGATGGTATTCGGCGGAGATGTCGATGCCCTGGTTGAGCACGGCGCCAAGATTGCCGTAAGGCGTAATGCCGGTCAGGCCGATGGTGGACGGAAGGGTCTGACGCTGCATGAAGATGCCGGTGCGGTTTTCCCGGAACAGGTCCACGATGAGGTTGAGGTCGTTGTAGATTCCGAGTTCGATACCGATGTTGTGCTTGCGGGACACCTCCCATGTGGCATCTTCGTTGCCCAAGGTGGCAATCCGGTTGCCATAAAGTTGGTTGAAGTTTGTCCCGGTATAGAAATAGGTCAGATAATTCATCTCGATTTCCGTCACATAGGGGAAACGGGTCGAAAGATAATCATTACCGGACAGACCGTATGAATAGCGGAATTTGAAAAGATTGACATAGGGCTTGATGCCGGACCAGAAGGGCTCGTTGGAGACAATCCAGCCCACGGCCACGGAAGGGAAGAAGCCCCAGCGTTTGCCTCTCATGAAATTTTCCGAGCCGTTGTAGCCGAAATTGGCTTCCAGCAGGTAGCGGTCGCCATAGCCATAGGAAAGGCGGCCGGCAATGCCTTGTTCGCGCTGGGAAAGCGACTCGTAATAGTTGGTCGGCTGGTTGTTGTTCGTCTCTTTCTGGTGATAGAGCATCACGGCGCCCACCGTGTGGTTGCCGAAGGTCCGGTTGTATTCGAGATTAGCCTGGAGGGAGAGCTCCTGCGAGCCGTTCTTGCCCGAAGAATAGGACAAGTACTTGCTTCCCTCTGCTCCGATCTGACTCAACTCATAATCGTACTTTTTGGTGATGTAGTTGTAATAATAGCCGGACAACTGGTAGTAATGCGGCTTGGTGTTGTAATACTTGGCCGAATAGGTCTTGGTAAAGAAGGAGGCCTGTCCCCAGATTTTCAGGCCCGGGGTGATGAATTTCAGGTCCTGGTCCAGTTTGACAGTCGTGGTGGTGTAGCCCGTGAACTTGTTGGAATATCCCCGGCACAGGTAAGCATAGGGGTTGGTATCCGTGGCGCTGCCGTCCCAGGACGGAGCATTGCCGAAAACGGCGAAATCGGCGTCGTCCAGCATCTTTCTCGGATAGATGGCGGGGAAGGTGGCCGGATTGGCCGTCAGGGTATAGCGGAACAGGTCGGAAGTGGAAGTGGTCGGAGCGTACCAAAAGAGAAACTGGGCGTTCATTTTCACCGTTGCGACAGTCGTCGAAGTAACCTTGGCGGTCACATTGCTCTGGAAAGTAAACTTCTGGTGGGAAATGTTGGTGTTGAAATCGGCGTGTTTGGCATTGTTCAGCATGCCGTCCTGGTTGTTGAATGCGGCGTTCAGGAAATAATCCACCCGGTTGCCGCCGCCGCGGACATTGATGTTGGCCTGCTGGCTGAGCGACCAGTTCTTGAACAGAAGGGAGTACCAGTCAACGGAAGGATAAATGTAGGGATCCGTCCCGAGACGCGTGCCGTCAATCTTTTCCTGGGAAAAATACTCCAGTTCGCCCCGTCCGGTGCGGGCCTCGTTGTAGGCCTGCATATAGGTCACCGCATCAGCAACCTTCGTCAGGGATGTCGGCATGTTCATCGTGGTATTGACATTGACATTGATGGCCATGCGGTCCGCCACCCGTCCGCTTTTGGTGGTAATGATCATCACGCCGTTGGCGCCGCGCGAGCCGTACAGGGCCGTGGCTGCCGCATCCTTCAGGACGGAGAAGGACTCGATGGATTCGGCCGGGACGCCGTTGAGGATTTCCTTGCTGATTTCCACGCCGTCCATCACATAGAGCGGTTCTTTGTTGGCGCCGAAAGTGGAAATGCCCCGGATCCAGAAGTTGGACCCGTCACTGCCGGGCTCGCCCGAAGACTGGGTGGCGATGACGCCGGCGATATTGCCGGCAAAAGAAGTAGACAGGTTGGAAGTGGGGGCCCTGAGGATGTCCGGCTTGACCGATTCGACGGAAGAGACCATCGTTTCCTTGCGCTGGGCCGTACCGAAAGCCACGATGACGGCATCCGCCAGTTCCTGGGTGGCCTCGTCGAGACTGACGGCCTTGAAGACGGCAAGCGAAGTGCCGACCTTGATGACCTTGGTCAGATAGCCCATGCAGGAAAAAGACACCTCGCGGGTACCTGCGGGTACGGTCAGGCTGTAATTGCCGTCGATGTCCGTGATGACGCCTGTCGAGGTTCCTTCGACGAACACCGTCGCCCCGATGACAGGCTGATCGTCCTGCGAAGAAATCACCGTTCCCGAGATGGTGATTTCCCGGGCCGGAAGGGCCGGTGTGGCGGCAGAAGGAGAATCGTCCCGACTCTTTTTCAAAATAATCTGCCTGCCGTCCACTTCATAGGCGATGCCCAGGCGGGAAAGGACTGTGGAAAGCGGCTCGTCGGCAGCGGAGAAACTGACTTTGCGGGAAGCCTGGATATCGGCGCTCCTGTACAGGAAGAGGACATCCGCCGACTTCATTATCTGCTCCAGCAACTGCGTGAGCGGAACATTTTCGAGCGAAACGCTGACTCTCCTCTCCAGAATGTTCTCCTGCGCCGGCAAAGCCAGGGGAAGGAGCAGAAGACAAATAATCAATAGTTTTTTCATTCGTTTTTGGTCAACAGATAATAATCCTTATCCATCGGCGTGATGGAGAAGGAACGGTCATAATTCAGTGTATTGAGAATATTTTCCACCCCCTGGCTGAGCGAGACGGCACCGGAATAGCCGGAGAGCGTCCCGGCCATTTTATCCAGGTCGATTTTCACCTTATAATAATGTTCCAGCCGATCGACAATTTGTCTCAGGGAATAGTCCTGGAAATAGAAAACATTGCCATTCCATTGCTGATTCAGTTCGCCGCTGTCAAGTTGCGTGATCTTGGTCTCGCCGGTCATGCGGTCATAGACGCAGCGCTCGCCGGGCTTCATCCCCAGGGAATGTACGCGTTTTCCGGCTTCATCCATCAGTTCCACTTCCACCTCGCCATTGAGCAGCACCAGCGTATTGGCCCGGTCGTCCCGATAAGCCTGTAGATTGAAAGAAGTTCCATGCACATGCACCGTCTGCATCGCCGTCTCCACGACAAACGGGTGCTTGCGGTCCCGGGCAACTTCAAAGAACGCTTCACCGTCCAGCATGACCTTTCTGTCTTTTTGAAGGAAGGAAGCGGCATCGTACCGCAGGACGGAGGAGGATTTGAGCGTCACGACCGACCCGTCGGGAAGATGGAGGGCGGACATGTTGCCCGGCTCCGCCAGCAAGG
>CAMNQO010000008.1 GCA_946549475.1 uncultured Bacteroidales bacterium | reverse complement strand
ACGCAGCAGGGTTTCCCAGTAACTGTCCACCCGGCCCTGGGCGTTGGTAACGATGAGCTGCTCCTGAATGAAGGTATCCGCCGTGCCGCATTCACGGACATACCGGAAGGTCCACGCCCGAACCGGCACTCGAAAGGGTGCCGCCGGTATTGGCCCGTTCGGCATTGGTAGAAAGCGGGATGCCGTCCATCACGATGGCCGCTCCGAAGGCGTTGTTGCCGTCGTTCCCATCGAGGGTACGCGATTGGAAACGGGAGGCGGCGGTCAGGGTGGGATTGGAGGTGACCGTTTCTCCGGGAAGCAGCTGCAGTACATCGGACAGGCTGGTCGCCTGAAGGTGGGCGATGGCCTGGGCGTCGATGCGGGTGACGGTGGAACCGGGCGACTCTTTCCGCTGCGAAGTGACGACGACGTCTTTCAGCGCATAGGGATGAACCTGGATGACCACCCCGGGGAGCGCCTGCTTCCCGTCCGTCACTTCCAGCGACAGGCGTCCCTGTGCCTGGACTGCCGCTCCGAACGCACACAACACAGCCAGCAGGGTTATGAGCGGAAACCTTTTCATAAGCCCGCAAAGTTGATGATTTTCCCTTCGCGGGACCTTCCTTATTTATAGGTAAAATCAGGGGCGGGCATCCTCAAAAATGATGAAAAGAAGGCTCAGGCATCCATCAGGCCGTTCATCTTCCAGGTGATGACGGCAAGGTCTTCCATGTGCCCGGCGCCAGAAACAATCGAAAAATGAAACACATTATTGTTACAGTCTCGGAAAATGGCTAAATTTGCGGAGAACAGAGACTTTGGGACCAATGAGAAAATTGATTGTATCGCTTCTTTTTCCAGTTAAGGTGAATGAATAATCGCTCTGCAGACAGTAAAAACGATTGCAGGCAAATTTATCGACAATGAACATCTTATTCGTATGTCACGGCAATATCTGCCGGAGTCCCATGGCGGAGTTTATCTTCAAGGCGCTTGTGAAAGCACGCGGACTGGAAGAGGGGGTCCATATCGAATCGGCGGCCGTATCCGATGAAGAAACGGGCCATCCGATTTATCCGCCTGCAAAGCGCTGCCTGACCCAACACGGCGTATGGTTCGACCCGGACAAACGGGCACGCCGGGTTACGCCCGCCGACTATGCGCTTTTCGACCGGATTATCTGCATGGACGCTTCGAACCTGCGGCTTATCAAACGGATCATCCCCGAAGACCCGGAGGGCAAAATCCATCTGATGATGTCTTATACAGGCATTTCCCGGGATGTGGCCGACCCCTGGTACACGGGAGACTTCGAGCAGACCTTCCAGGATATCCTGGAAGCCTGCGAAGCCATGCTGCGGACGGCAAGCCTCGCGCTTTCTAAAAATTGATGCCGTACTTTTGTTTGACTTCGCTCATCACAAAGGTACTCTCAATGGAGCCGACAGAGTCTATGTCGCCGAGTTTGGTCAAGATAAATTCCTGGTATTGTTTCATGTCACGGACGCATACTTTCAACAAATAATCGTAAGCACCGCTCGTGTTGTAGCACTCGGTCACTTCCGGGATGTGCTGGATGCGGCGGGTAAAGGCATCGGCAATCTCATGGTTGATCTGCTTCAATTTCACTTTGCAAAACACCAGCAAACTCCGGTCGAGTTTCCCGGGGTCGAGCACGGCGATATACTTTTTGATATACCCCTGCCTTTCGAGCCGTTTCTGGCGTTCAAAGACGGGAGTCGGACTCAAATTGACGGCATCCGCCAGTTCTTTGGTGGTCAATTTGGCATTATTCTGCAAGATTTTCAAGATCTGCAAATCGATTTCGTCCAACACGGCAGTCATCACATAGAAAATTATTCTGTCAAAACCCTTCCCGACGGGGAGTACCTGGAATATTATCCTAAAACAACCACAAATATAGATAAATTTTCCAAATTTATACTATTTTTTGGACAATATTTCCAGAATCCCCAACTTTGCACCATCAAATGACAGCAGACATGAAAAATTATCATTTCGAGACATTGCAGGTCCATGTGGGACAGGAACAGGCAGACCCGGCTACCGATGCCCGCGCGGTGCCCATCTATCAGACTACGAGTTATGTATTCCACAACAGCCGGCATGCCGCCGACCGCTTCGGCCTGCGGGATGCCGGCAACATCTACGGACGCCTGACCAACTCCACCCAAGGTGTCTTTGAAGAACGCGTAGCCGCGCTCGAAGGTGGCGTCGCCGGCCTGGCCGTGGCATCCGGAGCCGCCGCCATCACCTACGCCTTGCAGAATATCGCACAACGGGGCGACCACATCGTGGCGGCGGACAACCTCTACGGCGGTTCGTACAATCTGATCACGCATACGCTGGCCGGACAGGGCGTCAGCAGCACCATCGTGCGGGTAAACGATTTTGCCGCCCTTGAAGCCGCCATCCGGCCCGAGACCAAGGCGATTTTCGCCGAGACCTTCGGCAACCCCAACAGCGACATCACGGACATCGAGGGCGTGGCCGCAGTCGCGCACAGGCACGACATCCCTTTGATTATCGACAACACTTTCGGCACCCCCTATCTCATCCGACCGCTGGAGCACGGCGCCGACATCGTCGTCCACTCGGCGACCAAATTCCTCGGCGGACACGGGACCAGCCTCGGAGGCGTCATCGTGGACGGCGGCCGCTTCGACTGGCTGGCCCGCCGGGACAAGTTCCCGACCCTGGCCCAGCCCGACCCCTCCTACCACAACCTCGTCTTTGCCGAAGCCGTCGGGGCCGCCGCTTTCGTCACCCGCATCCGCGCCGTCCTGCTGCGCGACACGGGTGCCGCTATCTCCCCCTTCAACGCCTTTCTCCTGTTGCAAGGCGTAGAGACGCTGAGCCTCCGCGTAGAGCGCCATGTGGAGAATGCCCTGAAAGTCGTGGACTTCCTCAGCCGTCACCCCAAAGTCGCCCGTGTAAACCACCCCGCGCTGCCCACGCACCCGGACCACCAGCTCTACCGGAAGTATTTCCCCAACGGCGGCGGCTCCATCTTCACCTTCGAAATCAAAGGCGGCCAGGAGGAAGCCTGGCGCTTCATCGATGCGCTGAAAATCTTTTCCCTGCTGGCCAATGTGGCCGATGTGAAGAGCCTGGTCATCCATCCTTACACGACGACCCATTCACAACTTTCCCCCGAAGAACTGCAAGCGCAGCACATCACGCCCGCAACCATACGCCTAAGCATCGGCACCGAACACATCGACGACATCCTCGACGATCTCCGGCAAGCCTTCGACCAGTTGAACTAGCAAAAAATACTCATACTATAAAAGTCATGAAAACAATAGCACAGAATCTGACCGGACTTATCGGCAACACCCCCCTACTGTCCCTCAACCGCTTTTCGCAGCAGAGGGGCATCGTCACACCTCTTACTGCCAAAGTAGAATATTTCAATCCCGGCGGCAGCGTCAAAGACCGCATCGCGCTGGCCATGATTGAAGAGGCCGAGCGCAAAGGCATCCTCAAACCCGGCGCCACCATCATCGAGCCCACCAGCGGCAACACGGGCGTAGGCCTGGCACTGGTCTCGGCCGTCAAAGGTTACCGCCTCATCCTGACCATGCCCGAGACGATGAGCGTGGAACGGCGCAATCTCGTCAAGGCCTACGGCGCCGAAGTACACCTCACCCCGGGCAAAGACGGCATGCCGGGCGCCATCCGGGAAGCGGAAAGCCTGCGGGCGTCCATCCCCGGAAGCGTCATCCTGCAACAGTTTGAAAATCCGGCCAACCCCGCCCGCCATTACGCCACCACGGGACCGGAAATCTGGCGCGACACGGAAGGTCAGGTGGATATCTTCGTAGCCGGCGTCGGGACGGGCGGTACAATCTCCGGGGCCGGAAAATACCTGAAGGAGCAGAATCCCGCCATCAAGGTCGTCGCCGTCGAGCCGAAAAGTTCGCCTGTACTCAACGGCGGGCAGAGCGGTCCGCACAAGATCCAGGGCATCGGCGCGGGTTTCATCCCCAAGACCTACGATGCCGGCATCATCGATGAAGTGTTCGATGTGGAGAATGACGACGCCATCCGCACCGGGCGCGAAATCGCCCGCGAAGAGGGACTGCTCGTCGGCATCTCGTCCGGAGCCGCCCTCTATGCCGCATCCCGCATCGCCCTGCGTCCCGAAAACAAAGACAAGAACATCGTCGTCCTGCTTCCCGACACCGGCGAACGCTACCTCTCCACCGTCCTTTATGCCTTTGAAGACTACCCGTTGTAAACCGCTACAGCACCATTCCCAAGCCCACGAGCAGTGACAGGACGAAGGTACTCATCACCAGCAGCGGCAGCATCGGATCCAAGGCGCGGCCATCACGCGTCCACACCCCTTTGAGATGCAGGACATACAGGGGCAATGTCAGCAGATAAAGTCCTCTCGTCCAAGGCAACGGATGTGAAAAGACCAACAAACACGCCCAGCCCGCACCCATCAGCAGCGTCTGATAGATGCGGGCTCGGCGTTCGCCGAGCCGGATGGCCACGGTCACACGGGTGACGGCATCGGTTTTCATGTCCCGGATGTTATTGAGATTGAGTACCCCCACGCTGAAAAATCCGATGGCGGCCGCCGGCAGGATCATGCGGACGGGCAGGCTGTGCGCACAGACGAAATAAGCGCCCCCCACCGAGACGAGTCCGAAGAAAATAAAAACGAAGACATCGCCCAGCCCACGATAGCCGTAAGGATGTTTCCCGAGGGTATAATGCATGGCCGCCCAGATGGCGGCGGCACCCAGCAGCAGGAGCAAAAGGGGCGTCCAGGCAAAAAGCGCATTGAAACTGCAATAAACCATAGCCAGGCCGCTCAGGCAGCAGGAAGCCGCAACGGAGGCTATCAGCCGCCTCATCTGGGCTATGGTCAGTCCGCCATCCTGCAGGGAATAACGGATGCCCTGCCGGTCATCGCGGTCCGTGCCGCTGATCGTATCGCCCAACTCATTCGAAAGGTTGGACAGAATCTGGAGCAGTACGGTCGTCAGCAACAGGAATACGAGGGACGCGACCGGATATACGGCCTGTACGGCCCCGGAACCGAAAGTGGCAAAAATGCCCAGCATCACTCCGGAAAGCGACAAGGGCAGCGTCCGCAGACGCATCGAACGCAAGCAAGCGGAAAGGGTCATGGTATGTCGAATGATGCATCCGGCTTCCCGCCGGGGGCGGAAAAACCGGGAGTTACCGGCTTGATGCCGGTATATTGACGGCAGATGCCGAAGGTATAAGCCTTGTGACAGACCCCGGCATAGCCGCAGGAACGCATGATATCCATCCACTGCTCTTTGGGAGGAAATTGCAGCACGGAAGCCGGCAGGTAGCGGTAAGCCGCCTTATCACCGGAAATCCAGCCGCCGACCAGCGGCAGGATTTTCGTAAAATATAACTTGTACAAGCCGCGCAATACGGGTTGCGAGGGCACGGAAAGTTCAAGGATGACCAGTTTCCCGCCGGGCTTGAGTACGCGCAGGATTTCCCGCAAAGCCAGTTCGCGGTGTTCAAAATTACGGATGCCGAAAGCAATCGTCACACAATCGAAAGCCCCGTCCGCAAAAGGCATCGCCTCGCAGTTGCCCCGAAGCGCCGTGATTGTCACACCCTTCCCGGGTCCGACGCACCCGTCTGTACATTCTCCGGCCGGCGTTCCGTCCGCGCTTTCTCCGGCATCGGGACGGGCCGCAGCGGCAAAACCCGCACGGGCGACCTTGTCGCGCATCACGGCGAGCATGCCTTCCGAAAGGTCCAGGCCGGTAATCCGGCAGGGACGGTCGATAGAGACACTGCGGCGCGCTATCTCCAGACTGAAATCGCCTGTCCCGCAGGCTACATCCAAAACCTCATACGAAACCTGCGCCCCGGAAGTCCCGGAGCCGCCTGCCGCCGGAGGCAGGATCTCTTTCAGGGCCCGCCTGCGCCAAGTCTTGTCCACATTCAGGGACAACAGATGATTGAGGCGGTCGTAATCCGCTGAGATGGAGTTGAAAAGTCGCTCTATCCTGTCCTGTCCCGGTCCTTCCATCCCGCACTCGAAATAATTACAGGGTTTATTCCGTTTTGAAACTGCGTTCTTCATCCGCATACTCACGGTGCCCGTTGCGGATCACGACGGCCCGGAACCAATAGGTCGTACCGGAGGTCAATCCCGTCAGATTGAAAGAAAACTTTCCGTCCTCATCGGGAATGACGGGATCCGTCGTCCGGGCATTCTGCTCAAAATCCAGATCGGTATATTCAAAAGCGAAAACGCATTGCGCGATTTCTTCCGGACTGAGTACGGTCATGGCATTGAGGGTCGCGCTGGTAACTTCGACATTCGTCGCTTCCTGGGTCACGCAATAGTTCTGCGTGGTAAAATCCATGACGACATCAATCAGAGAAATACCTTTGGTCGTCAGATAGGGCATGTAATAGTAGGTCGTATTCGGCTTGAGCCCCTCGACGGTGATGCCGAACTTGCCGTCCCCCACATCGAAGGTTTCAAACTCCGTCCGCTTCACCTCGCTGTCATCCAGCGTATAGCGGTCAAACCTCTTTTCAGAATAATAGAACCGCAGACTCATCTGCCCGCCGGAGATATTGACAAAGCGGATATTGGCCATCAATTTCGCCGAGACGGGGGTTACATTTTCCGCGACTTCTGTCCCTATATAGACATAGGCAAGCGGTTCGGTGTCGGTATTGCTCTTTTTACAAGAGAAAAGGACGGGCATCAGAGCCACCATCAGGAAGGGAAGAAAAACGTTTTTCATCATACAAAATTTTTTGCAAATATAGACATTTCTTCAAACAAACAAATCAGGCTGTTTTTATCGACTTTGCCACATTGAGCAAATGGTCGGCCACACGTTCCAAATCAGAAGACAAGGATAAAAATTGAGCGGCGACCATCGGCGTACAGAGCCCCTGCTCCAGCCGCTGGATGTGGCTTTCCTCCATCATCCGGGTATAGTCGTCCGTCTGCTCTTCAATCTCTTTCGCCTGTGCGAGGGCGTCAAAATCTTCATTCTTATAGGCCAGGCGGCACTGGTCGTACAACTGATGCAGCAGGGTTTTCAACTGGCTGATTTCATAGAGCGCATCATCCGAAAAAGTTTTCTGCGAAAGCCGGAGGGCGTCAGCATATTCTACGACATTCTCGGCATAGTCGCCCACCCGTTCCAAATCCCGCACGGAGCGGTAGGTCGTAGAAAGATAGACATGGTCCCTGTCGTTCAGACCCTTTTCCTCCGACAAACGGACCACATAGTTAATCAAGTGCTGCGTGATAAAGTTCAGTTCCTCCTCCGTCTGTTCAAAATGCGTCTTTTCACTGAAATTCAGACGGGTGATGATTCTTATACAACGATCCACATTTTCCATCGCCAAATCCGCCATGCGCAGAATCTCCCGACGGACCTGCCCGACCGCCACGGCCGGGGTACGCAACATATTCTCATTGACATAATGCAGGCTCAACACCGGTGCGGCATCGGGATCTTCCGTCTTCGGCATCATTCGGCAGACCAAATTGACCAGGGGCCTGGTAAGCGGCAGCATGACGGCCACGGTGACCGTATTGAAGAAAGTATGGAACATCGCCAGCTGCGTCTGGGGCACGCCGGGAAACCACCGGGCAAACAAAGTCCCGTAAGTAATCCCGTTCGTTGCCCACGCGACCAGCGTACCGACGATCATGAACAGGACGACACCGAAACAGTTGAAAAGCAAATGGATGAGCGCCGTCCGACGGGCATTGAGACCGCTGGTGACGCCGGCCAGGATGGCCACGACGCAAGAGCCGATATTGGATCCCATCGTCAGGAGTATGCCCTGATCCAGGCTGATCAATCCCGTTACGACCATCGTAAGGGCGATGGATGTCATGACGGACGAACTCTGGATGATGGCCGTCAGCAAAGTTCCGATCAGCACCAGCAGCAAGGGATGGGTGATGCCGGACAGAAAATCCTTGACGGCATCCTGCGCGGCAAACGCTTCCATCGAGCCGCTCATCAGGGCGAGACCGACGAAAAGCATACCGAAGCCCGTCAGGATGCCACCGATGGTCTTCCACTTGTTTTCCTTGGCAAAGAGCGAGACGAAGGCACCCACGCCGGCAAGCCCTGAAAATATCAAAGTGGTAGAAATACCGGCACCGCCGAACATACCGAGGGCGACGATCTGGGCGGTGATGGTGGTACCGATGTTGGCGCCGTAGATGAGCGTGGCCGCCTGATACAGGGAAATGATACCGGCATTCACGAAACCGATGGTCATCACCGTGGTCGCACCGGAACTCTGGATAAGGGCCGTACTGGTCGCACCGATACCCACGCCCAGCAAGGGGTTGGAAGAGGTTTTACCAAAAAGTTGTTTCAGCTTGTCCGAACTCGCAGCCTCCAGATTCGAACTCATCATTTGGCAAGCTATCAGAAAGATACCTATACCGGACAGCAGTGACAACACTGCACTTAAAATAGAAACGGAATCCATCAAAAATCGTTTTGCGCACGCAAATATACGGATTCTCCTCTAAATATCATTATTTTCACTCAAGAGAAGTATAAGCACCGTGCCGCACCTGTCAACCGATGCAAGTCGTGCCCCGGGACATCAGGCCGAAGAAGACGGTCAAAATGAAAAGTTGTACCCTATACCGAAGACAGGACGAAGAGTCCGGTCCCAGGTGAGCGACTTGAGCTTCGTTCCCGCTTTGTTGGTGTCGATATTCTTTTCATAACAGTAGTCCGCCATCGCATAAAAGTCAATGGAGTGCTCCCGCGTGATCTTCCATTCTACGCCCAAGGCACCCCGGAGCCGGTTGATATAGGCATCTGCATACCCCAGAAACTGATAGTTGGAGTAGGTTGAGGTCGTAGAATCCCACGTCGCAGAACAAGCCGGGTCATTGAAGCAGTTGCGCAACTCCACGAAAGCATACGGACGCCAATGGGTCCATCCCCGGTAACTCACCTTCAAGCGGGATTTGAGTTCCAACAAATTGGGGACGCTCTGATAGGCATTGTTCACATCTTTGTGGGTCAGCTGCAACTTTTCCTTGAGGGAAAGCCGCCAGAGTCCAAAATCCACGCTACCGGTCACATCAACATACAGGCGGTGACGCATTTTCCACACATTGGAGGAATTACGGTTCTCCATGAAGACATAGCCCAGAGAAGTTTTCAGCCATTTCAGGGGCTTATAACTGATATTCAGGTCCGCCTGCACACGCCCCACCTGACTGAAATTGTTTTTCATCCGCGCTTCCACATCCAGCCCCACATGCAGCCCCTTGATAATTTTTTTGTCCACCCCGGCGGATATGCGTCCCTGAAAATCGGTCGTCATATCATTGACGGTGACTTGCGCCCGCAGCACCGTCGGAAAGACCAAGGCGAGGGATAGCGCAAGACAGACACGGACGGCCCGGGTGCGCGAAGAAAGTCGGGATTGCATACTACTGAAGGCTTATTGTTCGACAAAATCCTTCGCCTTGGTCAGCTGGTCGATGGTAGCCGTCTGGTTTTTACCCATCGTATAATAGACCTTGATGAAGGCGGCGTCGCGCAAGAAGTCCACATGCCCGATTTCCACATGATCGGCTTTGATGCCCACGCGTTTTTCAAGATCTTCCAGCAACTCGGCGCGTTTGTCCGGCACGATGAGGTCGATGCGGTCGTATAGCACGAGTTTGGCGGAAGTATGCTTGAGCAGCCGCTCGCTCTCCAGCACCCAGATCAGCACGACGACCAGGGTATTGGCCAGGCAGGTCACCAGCAAAGCGCTGGTCGAAAGTTCGTAGTGGGGATGAGCGCCCGCCGCGCCGACCAGGCGGTACAGCGGAGCCAGACCGTTCATGGCGGCCAAAGCAATAATCACGAAGAGGTAGGTCATCTCCCGGATGGGAACGGTCTCGGTACGGTAGCGGATGACGCCGAAAATGGCGAAAAGTCCCAGGGTCAGTCCGACACCCACTTCCACATTGCCCATGATGTAGAGCAGCATCAGCATCGCCGAGGAGAACACCATGAAGGTGAAATAATAGTCGCGTCGCCGGCTCTTGCGATAATAGAAGAACTGGACGATCAGCCAACATACGAAGACATTGAGGAAAAAGCGGATGCCCAGTTCGGCCAGGGACTGTCCGGTGGTCATCATCGCATCGGCTATCATCTGTACATCGACCATTTCCTCATCCAGTACGGGATTGACCTCTCCGAGTTCTTGCAACAGGTGAAACATATTCTAAAAATTAAAAGGTTTGATTGTTGAACGCATATTTCAGGCGATGGCCGATAACCATGCCTATTTTCTTGATTTTGAGCTTGAACCTCCCCCGCCTTGCCGCAGGATCCGTCAGCGTCACCGCCACACAGTACTTGCTGATGCGGAAAGGCTTGACCCGGTGCCTGCGCAAAATGGGCTTCATCCGGCTGGCTTTGCGGCCGTCCTGCTTGAGTTCGATGATGACGGCATCCGGCAAATCCGCCTTTGTTCCGAAACGGATGTTCTCGAAATGCAGATTCGTATCGATGGTCAGGCGCTCCGTCATTTCCGGATTGACCAGGGTGATGCGGGAGAAACAAGTGTGCAGCTCGGGACTGATCCGATCCACCGTATAGGCGGAATGGCCGGCCAGGTAGGCGGCCGCCTCCTGATTGGAACGGAAGTCCACCAATTCTTCCGACGGGATGCGTATCCGCTTTTTCTTGGTACGCCCGTGATTGTTTTTGCGTTTTATCTCAAGGAAGGTCAACCCGGAACCCAGGTAGCAACGGGTACGGACTTTCTGACGGACCAGTTTGCGGTTGCGGTGGTCGGTGTACATCTTCAGGTCCGGCGTATCGAAATAAACGGAGTCGTAGGCAATGAGTTTGGTCTCGTCCGCACAAAGGGCCCGATAGCCCTGTGCGGCCGCATCGTCCAATATCCGCAACAAAATCCGGACATCGGTCAGATACTTGCTGTCGATACGGTTCATCAGCTTGACGGACTCCATCTCGTCCAGCGTGACAGGCCCCAGACGGGAAAGAACCGCCGCCAGCGCATCGGAGGGAGGGGCGATATGTGAAATACTCTCTGCCATCAAAATCATTCGCCGGCGTTGGTCACGCTGTACTCATAGACCTTGATGGTCTTCACCTTGCCGTTGGGCAGGTAGGTCGTCTGCATCTTTTTGCCCACCTCATTGTACTCGATCACTTTGTAGCTGACCAGACGGTTGTGCTGATCGTACAGATATTCTTTTTGGATTCTGCCGTCTTTGCCGCGTTCATAGCGTTTGCGCCACAGCTGACCGCCGGTATTGTACTCGATTTCCTCGACCTTTTTTCCAAACTCGTTGTAGGTGGTCACATGATCGAGATACTTGTTGTTGGAACGGACATCCGTGTTCCATTCCTTTATGACCAGGTTTTTCCTGGCGGGATTTCCCGTCGCAGACTGCGCCTGATCTTCTTCCTGTGCCTGTGCCGTCGCCGGGATTCCCACAAGCAGGACGGCAAGCATGTACATAATCTTTTTCATACAGTATATCAGATTGTATTGTTAAAATGAAGTATATCCATAGCCATTCCAGAATGATCCCGAACAGGAAGTGACCCTTGTGACAGAAGGAGTGGAGGAGGAATAGACATACAGCGTGGAAGAACTCTGGCCCCCCATCCCGCCGCCACTGCCGCCGGAGGGAGCTTGGACGGCAAACAATTTTTCGCCGCCGGCCGTGACGCCATAGACAGAGCCCTTGTTGTAAGAGAGGTAACTTGATTTGAGATTGTTGCTGGCGCCGTTCTCCACACCGCCGGCCGCGACGACCGTCCCGCCCTGGAGATAGAGCTTGAATCCGCCTTCCGTATTGGCGTCGATGGCCAGCTCCGCACCGCCGCCACCGGCCGCATACACCCATCCGCCCTGGATATAGAAGTTTCCGTTGGCATCCAGGCCGTCGTTGGCCGTAGAGATCCCGCAGACCCTGCCGCCGGTGACGGTAAAGGTACTGGCGGAGTTGATGGCGTCATCGGCCGGGGAATAGGCGAAGACCTCGCCTCCTGTAATCGTCAATGTCTTTTTGACTTCAAAGGCTTCATTGTTGGAGCATGTGACCTTGACGGTGCCGCCGCTGATAAGGAAATCGCCCGTCATCGCAGAATAGGTCGTTCCGCCGCCCATGCCACCGCCACCGGGCATACCGCCGCCAGGCATACCGCCGCCACCGGGCATACCGCCACCGGGCATGCCGCCCATCCCGGCCTTGGTGCCGTTCTTGACGGCCCAGCCGGCCTTGATGCCCTTTGCGGACACATCGCCGGTCGTGTAGTTGGCACCGGTCACATCGACGGAAAGCGTACCGCCGCTCACCTCGCCGCAGAAAATATAGACGCCCTTTTCGGCGCTGCCGCCCACTTTGATGCCCTTGCCGCCCATGCCGGAGTTGGTGATGCTGACCGTACCGCCCGTCATCTTGAAAGCATACCCGGCCTTGATGCCGGCCGAGCCGGTGTACTCTTTATCCTCGCTGTCATACGCCGCGCCGCCGGTCACCCGGATGGTCGAAGTGCCGCCCGTGATGACGACCAGCGAGTCGGAGGAAAAGCCTTTTTTCATATTGGAGGCCACATCGGCCGTGATGGTGCCACCGTCAACGAGGATGTAGTCTTTTCCGCGGACGCCGTGGCCGGCCGAAGAAGATGTGGTCTTCACCGAAAGGACGGGACCGTCCGACATCACGCGGATGTAGTCGTCGGAGGTGAGGGCCGCTTTGCCCTGGCTGTTGTTTGCGGTGATGGACAGGGAGCCGCTGCCGCTCAGCAGCAACTGCCCCTCGCTGAAGAACACCGCTTTCATGTCTTCCTCCCCGGTCTTGACATACTGGGCGGAAGAAGCGTCCGCCAGGGTATTGGTCCCGTTCACCACCACGAAACAGCGCTTCTTGCCCTGGTTGTTGATGGCCGCCCCGGCGGGATTGGTCAGGCTGAGCCCGTTGAGTTCGAAGCACTGTTTGTTGTTGGAATAGACCTTGAAACTGCCGTCGGCGCAAGTGCCGGCAAGGCTGTATTTCACTTTTTCCGAAGTGGCGGTGTTGTCGGCCGTCACATGGGTTCCGGACACGCTGACGATGCCGTTTTCATCACCTTCGACGGTGACGGAAGAGGCGGACCAGGTCAGCGAGATGGTCCTGGAAAATGTCGTATTGGAAATCTCATCCTCGACATTGGCCGGAACATCCACGGTCGCCGCGACGGAAGCATCCGCAACCGTGGTCGTGAGATTGTCTTTTGAACAGGCTGTCAGCAACAGAATGGCAATGACATAAATCAACTTTTTCATAACGCTTCTATTTTTGTCCAACATACGGAGCCGACTCTTCGCAAAGATACGCTTTTATGAAGACACGGCAAGCGCCGGAGTTTTCAAAATCCGTACTTTTTTCCGATTTTTATATCCAAGCGGGGGTTTTTCTCAACGAAAGGCCGTCCATATTTGCGCAGGATGGGACTTTTGCGTATTTTTGTCCGACCATAGACCGATGGACACGCTTCGCAAACAAGAACATGGGGTATATGCGGCTGTCTGGACGCTGATTCTCATCCTCGCGCCGCTCATCCTGATTGACTACGGCCGGCTCAGTGGCGGCATGTCAGTCTGGAAAGAGATCTTGGACCTGTGGCGACGGCTCATCCCCTTCCTGACCGCTTCACTGCTCCACCATTTCCTCCTGTTGCCGCTGCTGCCCAAAAAGAGAGGGGTGTACCTGCTTTGCGCACTGGCGCTGACAGCCGCCATCGGCATTCAGCAGTTCATCAGCCCGCATTGCCCCGGACCACCTCATCCCCCGTCCCGTGAGTCCGTTTCGCCCTTTCCACCGTCCCGTGAGCCCGTTTCACCCGGACTTCCGCCGACGGACAGTCCCATGCCCGGAATGTCTCCCGGAGACCGGCCCGCCCCGCCCGAGACCCGCCCGGTCCCCCATGAAAACCGGCGTCCCATCGAGCCCGAACTGATATTCATCGTGCTGACGGTCCTGATGTTCGGTGTGGACATCGGGCTCAGGCTCTTTTTCGATCGGCTCCGCAGTGAACGGAGGATGCGGACGCTTCAAAACGAAAATCTGAAGAACCAGCTGGCCGCACTGCGCTATCAGATCAATCCGCACTTCTTCATGAACACCCTCAACAACATTCATGCGCTGGTGGACATCGACCCTGAGCAAGCGAAGTTGTGCATCGAAGAATTTTCCAAGTTGATGCGGATTGTCCTCTATGATTCCCGGGAGCAGACCATCCCCTTGGACAAAGAACTGGACTTTCTGTCCCATTACCTCTCGCTCATGCGCTTGCGTTTCACGGAAAAAGTCACGATTGAGAGCGATTTTCCCGCAACAGGCACGGACGCCGCACGCGTACCTCCGATTATTTTGGGCTCCTTTCTGGAAAATGCCTTCAAATACGGCATCAGTTATCAAGAGTCGTCGTGGATTCGCTGCCGTTTAGCCCTGACGGGAGACAGGATGGTGTTCTGCTGCGAAAACAGCGTACATGCAGACATGCAGATCCGGCAGGAAGGCGGAGGTTTGGGCCTGGACAATGTACGCAAGCGCCTCGACTTGCTCTACCCGGGGCGATATACGCTGGATATCCGGCTGGACGAACGGCAATACGGCATCCGCCTTGAGATACCCGTCCAACCCGCCCTCAACGCATAAGCATGATGATGACCGACGAAACCAAACCCTTGCGCGTGCTGGCCGTCGATGACGAGCCGCTGGCCCTCAGGCAACTGGAACTCTACATCTCCCGCATCCCCTATCTGACGCTGGTGGCGGCCTGCCACAGTGCGCACGAGGCACGGGAGCATCTTGCCGGGTGCGACGCCATCTTCACCGACATCAACATGCCCGACCTTTCGGGAATGGATTTCATCAAAGGCCTGGACCATCCGCCGCTGGTGGTGTTTACGACGGCGTACGCAGACTATGCCGTGGAAGGTTTCCGGGTCAATGCGGTCGATTATCTGCTCAAGCCCCTCTCCTTCCAGGATTTTGAAAAGGCGGCCGGCAGACTCCGCGAGCGCATGATACAGCAAGATGCCGCCGGCAAGGCCGCACACAGCCGGGCTTTGTTTTTCAAGAGCGACTACCACCTCGTCAAGGTGGCGGCCGACGACATCCTCTACATCCAGGGGATGGGAGAATACATCAAGATTTACCGCCGCAGCGAAGACTTGCCCCTGATCACCCTCTACGGGCTGGCCAAAGTACTGTCCGAACTGCCGGCCGGTGATTTCATCCAGATCCACCGCAGTTATATCGTCGCCCGCAGCGCCATCGGAAAGCGTTCGCGCACCGAAGTCATCCTCACAAACGGACAGAAACTGCCCATCGGAAGCACATTCAAAAAGGGGCTGCTGTAAAGCCTTGCTTCGCAGGAAAGCCTATTTTTCGCCGCCGAACCAGGCCACGCTCTTCTTCTCTCCGGCAATCCAGACGCCGTCGCCCACTTCGAAGAGCAAGTCGGGGGAAGGATTGGTAATCATCTCCTCCCCGCGCAGGATGCTGACGACCATGCAGCCGCCATCCCGGATTCCGGCTTCACGCAGACGCTTGCCGGTCAGGAAAGAGGATTCGTCCAGCACGAAACATTCCAGACTGAACTCCGACGGCGTCTCTTCCGAAAAATCGGCAGTCGCACTCATCAAAGCCGTAAAACTGGCGAGCTGCCCGTGCGTACCGATGGCCAGGAGGATGTCGCCGGGATAGATGATTTCATCGGCGGCAGGGACGAGAATGCTCCGATGCCCCCTCAATATCTTGATAATGTTGGCTCCCGACTCGCTGCGGATGGGAATGTCGCGAAGTGCCTTGCCCGCATAGGTCGAATCCGCCGACACGACCACCCGCCGGGGATGGATGCCGTAGGCGGAAAGTTTGCGCTGGACGGAAGCGGCCACGGGACGCTCCCGGCGGGCCTGGATTTCCTTCTGGTGCAGATTCTCAAAGAAACGGTCTTCGATGCTGGCCAGCCGGTGGAAGTGGACCCGCAGGATGAAAAAGATGGTCAGGAATAGGACGGCGACGCCCGTCAGCGCGACAGCGGAAATCTCGACATTGGATACGATGGCCGCGATGCAGAAAGACAGGGCGATGAGAATCCGCAACACCATCAGGGCGAGAACGCGCCAGACCCCGGCGTCGCTTTCCTTGATCAGGCGGGAGGCGGCGTGCTTGATGGAAGAACCGGAAATGGCCAGTCCGTACAGGAAAGGAATCATCACCACCAGCGTGACGACGGCAACCAGGATGCCGCGCAGATCCGGTGAGACGGACGGCAACAGGAATGCGACCAGGCCGGGCAAGTAAATATGGGAAGCCATCAGGATGGCCGTCAGCAGGACCGAATACAGCAGCACGCGCAGGAAATAGGATTTGAGCATCGAACGCCATTGGTTCCGGGCCGCTTTCGATGTCGTCTGGTCGATGTCTTCATGGTCGATGCGGGAAAGCAGCCTGGCGGGCAGATGACCGCGCAGAAAACGCTCCATCGGGTCTGCCGCCTTGATGAGATAGGGCGTGGTGAAGGTCGTGAGCACCGACACCGTGATGATGACCGGATAGACAAAACCGCGAAGCACGCCCAGCGTTACGCCCATGCCGGCGATGATGAAAGAAAATTCGCCCAGTTGCAGCAGACTCATTGCGGTATGGGTCGATGTTGACAGTCCTTTTCCGGAGAGCGAGGCGCCGAGCATCGAGAAAACGAACATGAAGACCACGACGACCAGCGCGATAATCAGGATGGGAAGCCAATACTGCGCGATGACGGCCGGATCGACCATCATGCCCACGGAAACGAAGAAAACGGCACCGAAAAGGTCTTTGAGCGGGGCGGTCAGACGGGCGATGCGCTCCCCTTCCATCGTTTCGGAGAGGATGGACCCCATCACAAAGGCGCCGAGCGCTTCGGAAAAGCCCAGGGAACTGGCCAGCGTGACCATCGCAAAACACAGGCCGATGCTCACCAGCAGCATGATTTCATCGCTGAGATAGGAACGGTATTTCCGGAGCAGCGTGGGAATGAGGTAGATGCCCACCAGGAACCACAGGATCAAGAAGAACACCAGTTTGGCCAGCGCCAGGACCATTTCCCCTCCGGAAAAGCGGTGGGAAGCGGCCAGCGTGGACAGGAGGACCATCAGCAACACGGCGATGAGGTCTTCCACGACCAGGATGCCGAAGACGAGCGGGGCATAAGGTTTTTCCTTGAGCCCCATTTCCGTATAGGCTTTGATAATGATGGTGGTGGAACTCATGGAGAGCATGCCTCCCAGAAAGACGGACTCCATCATCTGCCAGCCCAGGGCCGTTCCGGTCAGGATGCCGATGAGAAACATGCCCAGACAGTTGATGCCGGCGGTGATGAGGGCGGCGCTGCCCACCTTCAGCAATTTTTTGAAACTGAACTCCAGTCCCAGCCCGAAGAGAAGGAAGATGATGCCGATTTCCGACCACTGTCGGACCGATTCGGTGTCGCTGATACCGATGCCCGACAACAGGCCCAGATGGGGACCCACCAGGAAACCGGCGACGATATAGCCCAGGATCAGGGGCTGTTTCAAGGCTTTGGACAGGATGGTAAATACTCCTGAGGCTATCAAGATGACAGCAAGGTCTTTGACGAGATTCAAATCTTCCGGCATGACAAACTCCTCTTAAGCGTACAAATGCGCACAAATATAAGGAAAAAGATACTATCTTTGCAGCCTGAGTTGAAGATTGTGACATGGAACTGCTCAAACACAATGTCGGAACATTCCTGAAAGAATACGCCTTGATTACCTTGGGCGTGCTGGTCTATGTGACCTCCTGGTCGGTCTTTCTGATGCCGCACAATTTCGTAGGAGGCGGCGTGACCGGTATCAGCGCCATCATCCACTATGCGACCAAAGGAGCCGTAGGCGTGGGTACGGTCTATTTTCTGATCAATATCGTGCTGCTGGCCATCGGGCTGAAGATACTGGGGAAGAGCTTCTCCGGGAAGACCATTTACGCCATGCTGCTCGCGTCGGCGGCCTTTGAAATCATCCCGGGCCTCATCCCGCAGGAGTTTATCGAAGAGTTTGTCCTGTCCAACGGGAAGATGCTTTGCGCCATCATCGGCGGCGCGCTGGTCGGCTCGTCCATCGGTCTGACCTTCTCCCAGGGCGGCAGTACCGGCGGGACGGACATCATCGTGATGATTGTGACCAAGAAGTACAACATTTCCCCCGGAAAAATGGTGATGCTCATCGACTCTGTCATCATCCTGTCCGCCCTCTTCGTTCCTTCCTTCGATGCAAACGGGAATGCCCTTACGGCTGCCGCACGCTTCGCGACGGTCGTCTATGGTTTCATCATCGTGGCCGTGGACGGCTACTCGACCGATATGTTTCTTTCCGGCAACCGGCAGTCCATCCAGGTGATGATCTTTTCCAAGAAGTATCAGGAGATTGCCGATGCCATCGCCTTCGACTTTCAGCGCGGAGTGACCGTTCTGCACGCCCAGGGATGGTACACCAAAGAAGAAAAAGAAGTCTTGCTGGCCATCACCCGCAAACGGGATCTGAGCATGTTGCTCCGGTATATCAAAGTGCTGGACCCGGATGCCTTTGTCTATATCGCCAATGTTTCCAATGTATTCGGCGAAGGATTCGAGCATTTCAAAGAGAAGGGACGCAAACTCTCCGAACGGGAGAAATACCAGATTTCCGGAAAGGAGGACAACAAGTCATGACCTACAAGCGGGAAGTCCATTATTACGAGTGTGACCGGATGGGGGTCACCCACCATTCCAACTATATCCGTTTCATGGAGGAGGCACGCATCGCGTGGATGGATGCGCTGGGCTACGGATTTGAGCGCATGGAAGCCGAAGGCGTGGTCTCGCCCGTGATTGCGCTCACCTGCGACTACAAACGCACGACGACCTTCAAGGATGTCCTCGAGATTGAGATCGCCATCGCCTCCGAGAGCCCCCTTAAAATCAGTTTCGCCTACACCATGCGGGTGAAAGGGCTGATTGTCTGCACGGCCACGAGCACCCACTGTTTTCTGGAAAACGGACGGCCCGTCCGCCTGGCGGAACGATTCCCCGATTTCTATCAGAAAATGCACGAAGCGTAGCCCGCCGCCAGGCTCTCCAGCAGCATCTCGACGAGACGGGGCTTGGCATAACGGTCCAATGCCGCTTCATCCACCCAACGATAATCCGCCGGAAGCGGAGGAGGAGCCGTCGTCTCCAGCAGATAGAAATCGGCGTACAGGGTACGGTGCGTCAACTGATGCCTGACATGGGGACGCAGCAGGACGGCGGAGGCAGCCCAGTCCGGAAGCGGAGCGGAGGCTTCCTGTCCTGCGGCAGGGGCCGGTGCAGAGGCCGGGGTCAGGGGCGAGGCAGAGGCCTGCGCAGAAGCCGGGGCGGCATGCTCAAAGAGGAAAGGCTCCCAGAGTCCCTGCCAGATGTCACCGGATGGGCGTCTGCGGATTGCGGTCCTGCCCTGACACCTTATATAAATGTAAGTAAAAAAGCGCTCTTTGACTGCCGCCGCCGCTTTTTTGACGGGCAGACTTTCTACGCGGGCATTTTGGTATGCGAAACAGGTCTGCAAGAGCGGACAACGGGTACAATCCGGACTTGACGGCGTACAGACCATCGCCCCGAAATCCATCATCCCCTCATTGAAATCCCCCGGCCGGTCCGCCGGCAAAAGGCGTTGGGCCAGATCCGAAAATTCCTTTTTGGCAGCCGTCGTACCGACTGGCGTTTCTATTCCGAAATAACGGGACAGCACGCGATAGACATTGCCATCCACTACCGCCGCCGGCAAACCGAAAGCAATCGAGCCGATGG
>CAMNQO010000007.1 GCA_946549475.1 uncultured Bacteroidales bacterium | reverse complement strand
GGCTGGCCGTTGTCTATATAGTACCGGGCCAGGCCGGAAAGGCCTTTCAAAACATTTTCGGTGTCCGGAACTTCCCGCCGCTGTCCGGCTTGATCCGTATTGACGGCAGGCGCGGCCTTTTCTTCGGTCAGATGAGTGACTGAGAATCCGCCGCGGCGCCGGGGCGAGGCAGGGGCTGCCGGTACAGGCGCGGAAGCAGGTGCCGGAGCGGGTTCGGCAGCAGGCATCGGAGCGGGCGCAGCGACAACAGCCGGGGCAGGCTCGGAAGCGGAAGCGACCGGGGCGGGATCGGGAGCCGTCTGCGCAGAAGGAGCGACGGTCGCAACAGGGGCCGGGGCGGCAGAAGCGGCCGCGACGGTCTGCGCGGGCGCGGAAGCAACGGGTGCGGACGCAACAGAGGCGGGTGCGGGAGCCGATGCTGCAGCAACTGCGGCCGGAGCCGGGGCCTTCAGCAGGAAGGACAGGCGCAGGAGCGCAAATTCGATGTGCAGGCGGGGGTTGATGCTCTGCTTGTAGCCGGCTTCGCACTGGGTCGTTATCGCCAGGGCGTCATAGAGGAACTTGAGCGGGCAGCGCCCGGCCTGCGTATGGTAGCGCTCCTTCATCCCTCCGGAAAGTTCCAGCAAAGCATCCGCAGAGCCGGCCTTGCAGACCAGCAAATCGCGGAAATGGGAACTCAGGGAAGAGATGAAATGCTGGGCATTGAAACCTTTGGACAGCAAAAAGTCAAACTTGGTCAAGGCTCCGGCATAGTCTCCCACCAGAAAGAGATCGACGAGTTCAAAACTATGCTCATAGCCCATCACATTGAGGTTGGCAATCACCTCCTCGTATTTCACCTCCTTGCCGCAGAAAGCGACGGTCTGGTCGAAAAGCGTCAGGGCATCCCGCATCGCCCCGTCGGCCTTCGCAGCCAGGATATGCAGGCTGTCGTCGTCGATGGTCACGCCCTCCCGGGAGGCCACCATCCGGAGGTTGCTCACGATGTCGGGGACGGAAATGCGCTTGAAGTCATAGGTCTGGCAACGGCTCAGGATGGTCGGGAGGATCTTGTGCTTCTCGGTGGTCGCCAAGATGAAAATAGCGTGTGCAGGCGGCTCTTCCAGAGTCTTCAGGAAAGCGTTGAAAGCAGCCTGGGACAGCATGTGGACCTCGTCGATGATATACACGCTGTATTTCCCCACCTGGGGCGGTACGCGCACCTGGTCAATCAGGGTCTTGATGTCATCGACACCGTTGTTGGAAGCGGCGTCCAATTCGTGGATGCAGTAGGAGCGGCCCTCGGCGAACGACCGGCAGGACTCGCAGGTGCCGCAGGGAGTCATGTCCGGTCCCGGATTGGAGCAGTTGATCATCTTGGCGAAAATACGCGCCGTCGTGGTCTTGCCGACTCCCCGGGGACCGCAGAAGAGGTAGGCATGCGCCAACTGTCCCCGCAAAATGGAATTTTTGAGGGTGGTGGCGATGTTGTCCTGCCCGATAAGGCTGTCAAAATCCTTGGGCCTGTATTTCCGGGCGGATACCTCGTATGAACTTTCTTCCTGCATCTGCGGACAAGTTGTTATTCGGCGGCAGGCGCTTCGGCTGCGGGAGCGTCTGCGGTTTCGGCGGGAGCGACGAGTTCGGTGGCCGCGCCTGCGTCTTTCTTGCAGCACTTGTCAAAGGCCCCGGTGAAATACATCACAGCACAGGCGACAGCCAAAGCGAGGATGATACCGCAGAGCCATTTCTTCCACGCGGGCGTTTTCTTTTTCTCGAAAGGATCGATCAGGTCGAGTTTGGGGAATTTGGCCTGACTGGTCAGGGTCTCGCCGAAGCGGATGTTGATCTTGACATTGGCATTCATCGCCCAGCCGTTGGCATTGAGGACGGGGGAAAGGTTGCGCTTGCGCAGTTTTCTCCAGGCCAGGAACATCGACGGGCCGGAAATGAGCAGCATCACGGCCACCAGCGAAAGCGGCATCTGCCACCAGGTCAGTTTGAGGAAACCGGTCAGGATGGCGACGAGGAAACTGCCGATATAGCCCAAGGCCAGACCGATGGCCGCGAAAACACCGCTGAATTTGGCAATATCGAAAGGCTGGGGCTTGGGAGCATCCTTCGGAATCGGTTTGTCGATGCCCTCTCCCACCTTGGCGGTCATTTCTCCCATCACCTTGCTGTCCTTGTCGGCGGCCGCCTTGTTGATCTGGTTGTCGATGTAGGCGCCCAATTTGCGGTACGGAGACCAGAACGCCTCGGGGATGCTGATGGGATTCTCGATGATCTTGGTAATCGTGGCATCCCAGGGCACGCCGGCACGGTCGTAGAAGACACCGTTCTTGCCGACTTTGACATTGCCCGTCTCGCCGACGGTCAGGGCGGCGATAATCGTGAAACTCTCGTTGCGGGCATGGTTGGTACAGTTGCAGAAAATCAGGAAACAGCCGCTCAGATAGGCCATTTTCTCCTGCCCGCCCATATCGCTGACCTTGATACAGAGATCGCAGGCACGCTGGTCGAGATACAGACGGCCGGCCTGGAAAATGGCGGTCTTTTCCACATCGTAGAAGTCGGTGAAGGTCACATAATTCTTCAGCAAGGTATAGAAATCCCGGTACAGATACAAGAAGTCCGCCAGTTTCGTCATGGCGGTGAACTGGGGCTCGTAACGGGCGTCTTCCGCAATCAGGGCGGCCAGGCGCTCCCGGACACCGGAAGCAGGCAGGGCAGCCACGCGGGCGGGGTCGAGCGATTCGACTTCGGCACCGGCTTTCGCTCCCATCCAGGCCTTATAAGCGGCAAAGGAAGCGACGATTTCTTTCCATTTCTCTTCGGAAAGCGTATCTCCGTCATAGACCAGGGACTTGAACGCGGACAAGCGCTCTCTCCAGGCAGGGTTGATGTTGCGAAGATCCAAGTTCAGGACGGCGTCGGCCGCCACTTTGCTGAGCGGATAATCCGCAATGCCGGCCATCTGGTCCTTCAGGTTGCCCTCGCCCAATGCGGCGATGGTATCTTGGGACACATCCAGGCGGGAAGAGCCGCTCTCCAGTGCGAAAGCGGCCAGTTTGCAGCGGATGAACCAGTCATCCATCTTGTCCTGCAGGCTCTCGCAGACGGCCAGCGCGTCGGCGGTCTTGTCGCCATAGGGGAAAATGGCGGCCTTGTCGGCTTCGGCAGCCTTGCGCCAGGCGTTCAAATCCTCGCAAGCCTTGAAGAACGCATCGATTTTTTCCTGATTTACGCCCTCTTCACCGCTGCGGTCCGTCACGGCCCCCTCACAGGCGATGATGTCGGCGATGACAGCGGCGGCTTCGGCATCCTCTCCGGCAGACTTGGCCGTAATGATGCCGTCTCCGTTGAAAACGGTGGCCGCAAAAATCTTGGCGCTGTCGGAGACCTCTGCAATCGAGATCTGCGCGGCACCTTCCTTACCCAATGCGCTGAGGACCTGTTTGCTGCTTTCCAGCAGGGCGACGGCATCCGCATTGCCGGTGTTGAACTCAGCCAATTCGATGCAGTCCGCTCCGTCGAACAGTTTGCCGGGATTATTCAGGATGGAAGTCAGGTAAGACGAGGCGGCTATCACCTCGTCCACTTTGATTTTCCCGTCGTGATCGGTATCGAGAATCTGAAGGGTCTTGGGGTCCATTTCCAGTCCCTGGACAGGGCAATTGAGCACCGTCCACATTTTCCTGTCCAATTCGGGCAGGTGACGGATGTCTTCTCCATCCTCGATTTTTACGCGGGTGACACCGCCGACGCGACAGAATTTCCAGTCGTAGGCATCGCTCTTGGCGACGAAGGGGATTTTAATGCTGGCCATAGGTTGGTTTAATAGCGGTTAAGGGGCATTCCTGCCGTTTTCATATTGACTTTCTTACGGACGGAGGCGAGGACGGCATCGTACTCGGCCTGTTCTTTCTCGGTGGCGACATAGGCGCTGCCGTCCGGATTCTTGCCGCTGACCAGACCGATATGCTCGCTGCAGGCCTTGAGGACGGTGTCGATGAGTTCGACGATGCCTTTCATGTCTTTGGCGACAAAGCCGCGGGAGGTGATGGCGGGCGTACCCACACGCAGGCCCGAAGTCTGGAACGGAGAACGGTCGTCGAAGGGAACCATGTTCTTGTTGACCGTGATTTCCGCCTTGACCAGTTCGTGTTCGGCGATACGGCCGGTCACCTGGGGATATTTGGTCCGCAGGTCAATCAGCATCAGGTGGTTGTCCGTACCGCCGGAGACCACTTTGTAGCCCTTCTCGACAAACTCCTGCGCCATGACGGCCGCATTTTCCTTGACTTGTTTCTGATATTCCTTGTACTCGGGCTGGAGGGCCTCATAGAAAGCCACGGCCTTGGCGGCGATGCAATGCTCGAGCGGGCCGCCCTGGATGCCGGGGAATACGGCGGAATTGAGCAATTGGGACATCTTCTTGACGATCCCTTTGGGTGTCGTAAACCCCCAGGGATTGTCGAAGTCCTTGCCCATCAGGATGACGCCGCCACGGGGACCACGGAGCGTCTTGTGGGTGGTAGAGGTGACGATGTCGGCATATTTGACCGGGTTGTCCAGCAGACCGGCGGCAATCAGTCCGGCGGTGTGGGCCATATCCACCATCAGCAGGGCACCGACCTTGTCGGCAATGGCCCGCATCCGGGCGTAGTCCCATTCGCGGGAATAGGCAGAGGCACCGCCGACGATGAGTTTGGGCTTGCATTTGAGGGCGGTTTTCTCCATCTCATCATAATCGATCAACCCCGTCTCTTCGTCCAGACCGTATGAAACGGCCTTGTAGAACATTCCGGACATATTTACGGGAGAGCCGTGGGACAGGTGACCGCCGTGCGCCAAATCCAGACCCATGAAGGTATCACCCGGCTTCAGGCAGGTAAAGAACACCGCCATATTGGCCTGGGCACCGCTGTGGGGCTGCACGTTGGCGTACTCGGCGCCATAGATTTTCTTGAGCCTGTCGATGGCCAGTTGCTCGATTTTATCCACCACCTCGCAGCCGCCATAATAACGCGCGCCGGGATAGCCTTCGGCATACTTGTTGGTGCAAACGCTCCCCAAGGCTGTCAGGACCTGCTCGCTGACATAGTTTTCGGATGCAATCAACTCCAGTCCGGAACTCTGCCGGCTGTTTTCCTCTTTGATGAGATCGAAAATTTCGATATCCTGTTTCATACTTTCTGTTTTGTATTATATAGTTTGCAAATATAGCAAATTATTTGATTCGGTACGGATTGTTTTCGTAGAGGGTGTATTTGCGGGCCTTGCGCACCCATTTCTGCTCCTCCACCTTGAGATATTCACGGACGGAAGGCCAGTCTCCCCTACCCTCGACAAAGCCCAGGAGCGTGTCGTCCGCAAGCGTCCGGGCAAAATCATCGGCCAGTTCAAATTCGGGATAGCGGCCCTTGAAATACCGCATGAGTTGAAGCGTATGCCCCAGACTGTGATAAGCGGCTCCCGGCATGAGCAGGGTCTGATAGCCCCGGCAGACCTGTCCCGCATAGCGGCCTTGCGCCGGGACGAAAGCACAAGGACGCAAGATCGCCCCCTCCGGTACGGGGACGGCTTCATTTTTGATGAACGGAGCCCCGAAATACTCATACGGCCGGGCCGTTCCTTCCGCCACGCTGATGTTGGTCTTGCGCCACAGATAGGAACCGCTGTACACGTCACAGGTAAACAGTCCCGGAATGTCGGCAGCCGGAGGGATGGCCCAGGGAAGCAGTTCCGTCCCGCCTTGCGCAAGGGCGGAGATGACATGCAAGGGGCCCTTATAGTCGATTTCGTGCTGGTACAGATAGCAAAGTTCGCCCAGGGTCAGGCCATGACGGTGACAGGTTTTGGGGAAAGGGCCGCCTTTGGAGCCGCCCGGCATCGTACCCTCGACGATGCGCCCGGCCGGGTTGAGATGGTCCACGATATACAACGAGGGGATATCCGGTCCCATCCCGTCGAGCATACGCATCAGGCGGAACACGCTGAGGGTCGGAGCAAAATAACGGGCTCCCGCATCCTGCAGGTCCACCACGACGGCATCCGCCCCGACAAAATCATCCGGATGAAAGGAGACGCAGGAGTCGCTGTCATTTTGAAATTCCCCCTCGGAGAGCGTCAGGAGTTTTTTCAGATGCCCCCTCCGGGCAAAGATTTCCCAGGTATAGCGCCCCTGCTGGACATCATAGCAAGAGGGTGAACAAAAACACACGACAAGTCCCTGCATGAGGGACTTGTCCAGTTGTTCCCCGATGGGGGTGGTCCGGAAAGAAAACACGGCCGTGAGTCGTCTGCAAGACTACCGTCTCAGCCGATAATCTTGTCGGCCACCTCAATCACCTGCCGGGCAAGAGCCTCGGCCGAAGCCTGGTCCTGCGCTTCCGCATAGATGCGGATGATGGGCTCGGTGTTGGACTTGCGCAGATGGACCCATTGTTTTTTGGCCTCGAAGGAAATCTTCACGCCGTCGAGGGTGTTGACATTCTCATCCTTGTAAATCACTTGCAACTCGGAGAGAATCTTGTCTATCAGCGCTTTGTCGGACAACTGAATCTTGTTCTTCGCAATGAAATACTGCGGATAGGTCTTCTTCAGTTGGCTGACCTTCATCTTCTTGTGGGCCAGATTGCTCAGGAAGAGCGCGACGCCGACCATGGCGTCGCGGCCGGCATGGATGGCGGGATAAATCACGCCGCCGTTGCCCTCGCCGCCGATCAGCGCACCGACCTTGTGCATCAGGGTCGTCACATTCACCTCTCCCACGGCGGAAGCATAATAGGTGCCGCCATGCTTCTCGGTCACATCGCGCAGGGCACGGGAAGAAGAGAGATTGGAAACCGTCGCCAGGTCTTTGCGGCCTTCTTTCTCCGCACATTCGAGCAGATAATCCGCCACGCTGACGAGGGTATATTCCTCGACGAAAGGCTCGCCGTTCTCACAGATGAAGGCCAGACGGTCCACATCCGGATCGACGGAAACGCCCAGGTCCGCCTTTTCGCGCACCACCGTCTCGCTCAGTTCCACCAGGTTGGCCGGGAGCGGTTCGGGATTGTGGGCAAAGTTGCCGTCGGGGTTGCAGTTCAGTTCGATGCACTTGACGCCCAGCCGTTTGAGCAGGCGGGGCATGATGATGCCGCCGACGGAATTGACCGCATCCACCACGACGGTAAAACCGGCCTTACGGACGGCTTCCACATCCACCTGGGGCAACGCCAGGACGGCATCCAGATGCCGGTCGGTAAAGTCTTCCTCGACGATGCTGCCGATGCTGTCGATATCGGCGAAATCAAAATCCTCTTTTTCCGCACATGCGAGAATGTCACCGCCTTCTTCCGCCGTCAGGAACTCTCCTTTTTCATTGAGCAGTTTGAGGGCGTTCCACTGCTTGGGATTGTGGGAAGCCGTCAGGATGATGCCGCCGTCCGCCTGGCTGAAAATGACGGCCATCTCGGTCGTCGGCGTACTGGCAAAACCCGCTTTCACCACATCCACGCCGCAGGCAATCAGGGTGCCGCAGACCAGGTTTTCCACCATCTCGCCGCTGATGCGGGCATCCTTGCCGACGACGACTTTGTACCGCTCGCCCGCCTGCTTGGGACGGCGCACGCGAAGCCGGTCGCAATAGGCGTAGGTGAACTTCACGATGTCAACGGGGGTCAAGCCCTCTCCCACGGGTCCTCCGATGGTCCCTCGGATTCCGGAAATAGATTTGATGAGTGTCATATTCTTTGTAGTTTATAATTTTTCGATACAACCCGACCACAAAATTAACGCAAATTTCGGGAAAAACGGGAAGTTTTTTGTTTTTTTTCAAATAAAAGCGTACCTTTGCCGCCCGGTTCGCAGGATTTTCCGACGAACGGACAGTATAACATTAAATTATAACAGCAATGAAAAAAGGAATCCATCCCGAAAACTACCGTCTTGTGGCTTTCAAGGATATGTCCAACGATGTGGTCTTCATCACCCGTTCCTGCGCCTCCACCAAGGAGACCATCGAGTATGAGGGCGTTGAGTACCCCGTCGTCAAGGTTGAGATTTCCAACACCTCTCACCCTTTCTACACCGGCAAGATGAAACTCGTCGATACCGCCGGCCGCGTGGACAAATTCTACTCAAGATACGGTCAGAAGAAGAAATAATCCCCCTTGTTTCATTCTTCGCATCCAATCAGGACGGCCCGGTGGTTTCCGGGCCGTCTTTCGTTTTCCTCCGGGCCGGTCAGTAGTCATACACTTGCAGGGAACGGTCATAAAAGCCCGTGAAGACGGATGAAACCGGCAAATCGACATTGTCCTGCGGATGGTGGAAGACAAAATCCAGCGAGCCGGACAAGACGGGAACCAGGATGCGGTCGGGACTATCCCAGGCGATGGAACAGCTGTATTCGATCCGTTCCGGGTAGGGGTGGTGCTGATAGTGGTTGGTCCCCATAATCGTATTGTCATCCTGGACGGCCGCCTCATAAAGCGCGGAAAGCGCGGCGGTGAAATAACGGGTGGAACAGGAATAGGTCTGTCCGTCTGCCGGGATGGCGTCCGGCGGACATGCGACATAATGCTGGCTGGTCTGATACAGGTAATCTCCGCCCCACAGTTTCCCGTTCGGATAGACATACAGGGAGGCGTACATGTAGCCGAAATAAGCGATATGGATCATCGGCGTCCCTTTGTCCGCGACCAGGCGGACGGTCGGCAGGCCCTCTGATGCAGAAAAGCCGGCCGTCACGTCGAGGGTTCCGACATCGTCGTACGCAGAATAACGGAGCCATACCGTCTCGGGCAGGAGTTGTTCCCCGCCCCACCGCTCCGTCCGGGAATCAAACACACAGACTGACAGCGGAACTTCCTCCCAGGACAAGTCGCATGCAGCCTGGACTTTCCCGTCCAGCCTTTTGTCCCGAAGCGCCCCGTAACGCAAGGACGGCTCGATGCCGAAGACGGCGAAAGGACGACTCGTCCTGCCGGGGAACGAGCGGCGGAAGACAGCGGACAGACGAAGCGCAACGCTGTCCCGCGCCGTGGAGGTGCTGATTTTTTCCCGCTCCGCCAAATCCGGAAAATCGGACAACCCGGAAAGGACATGAAGCGGCCGGGGAACGGGTATCTCCTGCAAGGGTTCCTGTGGCAGAACGCAACGGGCGGATAGCACCAGCCCCAAGTCCAGGGGCAACGCGGAAGGGTTGTCCACCAGCAGACACCCGTTTGCCGGCGCTTGCGGGTCTTCGCACAAGCGGATTCGCACGGGACGGATATCCGTACGGAAAGGACAGGCGGCCTCCGCCGGACAGCGGGCATCCCGCACTTGCAGGCCGAAGACCTCGTCCCGTTGCAGCGTCTCCGTGAGGAAGCGTTGCACCGTGCTGTCCCGCCCGGCATGGGAAATGCCCAGCAAACAGCCGCCGCAGGCGTGGGAAGCAGAAGGAGGAAGGGCTTTCAGCTGCGAAAAGGCGGAAAGCGGCGGAGCGCCGGCTTCGGGAGAGACCGACAAAGAATAGACCGGCTTAAAAAGCGCCGGCTCGAAGAGCGGGTTTTCACACAAGGAGCGGCCCTGCCCGTCCTGCAGGTCAAGGGAGCAGTACGAAAGGGTATCGGCGTTGATCTGCACCGTCTGCGGTGCCTGCAGGACAAAGCGGGGCGACTTCACACAGACTTGCGGCTCCAACGCAAAGAGTTCGCGCCCGTCCAGGCAGAAACGGAGCTGTCCGGACGCGGGCCGCCGGCAGCGGGCCCCGGCATACCAGACTCCGTCTCCTGACGGCTCCCACGCGGTAAACAGCAAGGAAGTATCCGGTACGGCGGCATCTGCATCCGGCTGGGAGGACGTAACGGAGGAAACGCCCGCCTCCGGACAAAAGCGCAGAGAGCAACGGGAAAAGTCTCCGCCGATGGCACGCAGGAAGTCCTCTGAAGGCCGGACGGCATAGCGGAAGCCCTCGCCGACATAGAGGTCACCGACAGGATGCATCCCCTCCGCCATCCACCCCGTCACCGAAGCGGCATCCCAGGCCAGGTTGCTGTCTATGCGCCAGCCCCAGCCTCCGTTCAAAAGGTTTTCGCTCAAAAACAAGGTCAGTCGCAGTTCCCTGTTTCTCGGTACGGTAAAATCATCCGCCGCATTGCGTCCCAGATAGACACGGCAACAGGCATCGCCGGTCAAGAGCGCACCGTCTTTTCCGGCGGCTGACAGCTCAAGGAAAGTACACTGTGCCGCCTTGTTCTCCAGCATCGTGGGAATGCGCCGTAACGGGTCTTCATTGCCGGGCAGCAGAATCCCCTGCCGGTTTTCCGGCACATATAGGACGAGACTGTCCCCGGCATTGAGGCGGTCCAGATCCTCCGCCCCGGCATAATCGCCGTCTTGGTAAAGAGCCGTCTCCGACAGGCCTCCGTCGGGCGGCCCGGAGAAGCCCGCATCCGTAGCCGCAAAAGGATGAAGGAAGGATGCGGCCTGCCGAAGCCGGACACTTCCTATCTGCAAGAGTCCCAGGCACCCTTTTTCCACCCACACTGTCAGACGGGCAAAAAGGCGTTCAAAAGCCAGCGTCAGGCATTGCCCGTCGGCCGACGGGACAAAATCCGGCACCCGGCAGGCCATCGGCAGGCCGTCCGCCGAACGGAAATCTCCGGCCGGAATCGAAAGCACGGCCAAATCCGCTTCCCGCCGGGGCGGAACAAAGCCCGGTACATGGGCCAGGGCATAAAGATGATAAGATTGTCCCTTAAACAACCGGACGGGAACGGCTGCCCCGTCTTCGCTGCCGACAAAGGCATCCAGACACGCATTCCTGTACGCCATCAAAACAAAGGAATCCACCCGGGCGGGATCGCCGGACCATGAACTCTTCGTACAAGGTTCATCCGTGCTTTGGAAGGTCACCTCCACGAGCGTTCCGTCTGGAGCGGATGCCGGAATGGCATCCGGCAAGGACGGCTCTCCCAGCCTCACGCAGGAAAGCGGGATGATGACCGTCACGACAAGCGCACACAAGGCGGCGGACGGAAAGCGGAAAAGGCGCAGGGGCGCGGTTGTTTTCATAAGCGTCACGATTTTCATGACGCCAAAAATAGATCAGCCCTTTGAGAAAACGCAAAAAGTAAAGAAAAGTTTTTCCTTTTCTTTACCTTTTTTCTTTTTTCCGCCGTTTTTGTGAATTTGGGAGTCTTTCCGGCCCGGGGTCAGGCAGAAATCCTACTCCTTCACATACAGGGTGCAATGGCAGATATCTTTTTCGCGGTAGTCCGAGCAAGGGCATTTCTTATCGTAACTGTCGTTGTGACAGGGACAGTCGCCGCCGTTGAGGTCGATGCGCTTGCAGATGGCCGCCACGACTTTTTCGTTGGGATTGAGCCGCCAACCCGGCTTGATGAAAAACTGGTCCATATCGTAATTGATTTTAGTCCCTCCGCCAGTCGAAGAAGGCTTCGGGGAGGGTGTGGAGGTTGTAGCGGGAGGCCATCGCCTCGCCGTAGGCGCCCGCGGAGCGGATGGCGATGAAATCGCCGCGATGGCAGCGGTCGATTTCGACGGCCTTGGCGAAAACATCGGAACTCTCGCAGACGGGACCGACGACATCATAGACTTCTTCCGGCTCGTCGGAGGAAAGGTTTTCGATGCGGTGGTATGCCTTGTAGAGGGCCGGACGGATGAGTTCCGTCATACTGCCGTCGATGATGGCAAACTGACGGGAAGTCCCCTGCTTGACATAGAGCACCCGGCAGATCAGCGAGCCGCAGGGAGCCACGATGCTGCGCCCGAGTTCAAAGTGGACGGGCGTACCGGGCTTGACGGCAAGGTGTTTTTTGAAGGTAGCGAAATACCCGGCGAAGTCCGCCATCGGAAAATGGTTGGGATGCTGGTACTGGATGCCCAGACCGCCTCCCACATTGATGTCGCCCACCGGAAGCCCGTGACGGGACAGACGGGCGGAAAGTTCGTTCACGCGGTTGCACAGGGCCACGAAATCGTCCATTTCGAGGATTTGCGAGCCGATATGGAAATGCAGGCCCTTGAAGGCGACATGCTCCAAGGACAGCGCCCGGCGGATGACCTCTTCCAGCATCTCGTAGGCGATACCGAACTTATTTTCGGCCAGTCCGGTGGTGATATTGGCGTGGGTGTGTGCCCCGATGTCGGGATTGACGCGCAGGCTGACGGGAGCGACAGCGCCCCGGGCCCCGGCAAGGGCATCCAGCACCTCCAGTTCGGGCAGGGATTCCACATTGAAACGGCCGATGCCCGCCTCCAGCGCCAGGTTGATTTCCCAGTCGGCCTTTCCCACGCCCGCAAAGACGATATCCTTCGCCGCGAAGCCGGCGTCGAGGGCCGCCTGCACCTCTCCCCCGCTCACGCAATCGGCGCCGAATCCGGCGGAAGCGATGAGACGGAGGATTTCCGGATTGAAATTGGCCTTGACGGCATAGTGCATCCGGTAGTCGGGATAACGGGCCATCTGCGCACGCAACTCATCCAAGGTACGGGCCAGCAAGTCCATATCATAATAGTAGAAAGGCGTCTTCAAGGACGAGAAACGCGCTACCGGGAATGTACCTTTCAGCATAATCTACTCAAACAAATGGGCGCTGAGCGACTGCAACGCGCGTGTTTTGTCTTCGTTCTTAATCAGGAACGAAATGTTGTAACTGCTGCCGCCGAAGGAAATCATCCGGACGGGAATATCGCGCATGGCGTCCACGGCACGGGCCTCGAAGCCCACATTCGCCCAAGACATATCGCCAACGACGGAGACGATGCACATGCCACGGTCCACACTCACGGTACCATAGGCCTTGAGGTCGGCGACAATCTCGTCCAGGTGGGCCGTATTGTCGATGGACATCGTGACGCCCACCTCGGAGGTGCAGATCATATCGATGGAGGTCCGGTAACTCTCGAAAATCTCGAAAACCTTGCGCAAAAATCCGTAGGCCAGCAACATACGGGAAGAATGAATCGTGATGGCGGTAATGTTTTCCTTGGCGGCCACCGCCTTGATTTCACCGGGGTCCTCGCGGTTGTCGATGGTCGTTCCGGGCGCGTCCGGCTCCATCGTATTGAGGAGTTTGACGGGTATGTTGGCGAATTTGGCCGGCTGGATGCAGGTCGGATGCAGAATCTTGGCCCCGAAATAGCCCAGTTCGGCCGCTTCCTCGAAATGCAGGTGGCGTACCGGCTTCGTTCCTTCCACCACACGGGGATCGTTGTTGTGCATACCGTCGATGTCGGTCCATATCTGAATCTCTTCCGCACCGATGGCAGCGCCCAGGAGGGAAGCCGTATAGTCGGACCCGCCGCGCTGGAGGTTGTCCACCTCGTCCTTGGCATTGCGGCAGATGAATCCCTGGGTCAGATAGAGTTGCGCTCCGGCATTCTTGTCCAGCAGGGCGGTGATTTTCTCCCGGATATAATTCTGGTCGGGCTCGCCGTTGGCATCGATTTTCATAAAGTCGAGGGCACACAGCAGAACGACCTTCACGCCCTGCTCCTGAAGATAGAAATTCACCATATTGGTGGACATCAACTCTCCCTGGGCGAGAATGAGTTTCTCCTCGAGGGGCGTAAACAATTGCTTGGTAAAGGAAGCCAGATACGCAAAGGTCGAGCGCAAAAAGTCCGTCGCTTTCTGCCTGTATTCTTCGGTTGCGTACAGTTCTCTTACATGCTGCATATATTTTTTCTCCAGACTGCCGATGGTCTCGAGGGCACCGGCGGGATTCTTGCTGTAAAGATAGCCCGCGATTTCCACCAGGGAATTGGTCGTCCCCGACATAGCGGAAAGCACGACGAAAGCGGGTTGGGAGCCAAGCACCAGCCTGGTCACATTCTTCATTCTCTCGGCGGAGCCCACGGAGGTCCCGCCAAACTTCATTACCTTCATAAGGATTGTATTTTGGGTGATAAAATGGCTGTCAGTTGTTCCCCTTCAATCAGGAAACCGTCGTGCCCGTAGATGCTGGTCAGTTCGTGATAGGATGCGTGCGAGAGCAGACGGGCCGTCTGCAAGGCCTGCTTGGGAGGAAAGAGGATGTCCGTATCGATGCTGATGACCATACAGTCGGCTTTGATGCGCTTGAGTGCATTAGCCACGCCGCCGCGCCCCCGACCGATGTTCTGGCTGTCGAAGCAGTAGGAAAGATACCAGTAGCAATAGGCATCGAAACGGTTGATGAGTTTATAGCCCTGGTGCTGCTGGTAGGTGCAGGCCCGGTTGGCAAAGAGGACATCGTCGTCGGTCTCCTGCTGGCGCAGATTATAACAGTCGTAATTGCGGTAGGAAATCAGCGCGATGCTGCGGGCACAACTCAGGCCGGCCGCGCCGCCCTTGAGGGACTTGGCTTCGCGGAAGGTAGGATCGGCTTCGAGGGCCATCCGCTGGGACTCGTTGAAAGCGACCAGGTAGGGCATCGCCCGGGTGGCGGTGGCGAGGAAAATGGCGTTTTTCACCACATCCGGCTCCATAATCACCCATTCGAGCGTCTGGAAGCCGCCGAGGGAGGGACCGATCATCAGGTCGATTTTCTCGATTCCCAAGTGCTTGCGGACCAGGATGTTGGCCCGGACCAGATCCCGCACCGTGGTCTTGGGGAAATCGAAGTAGAAAGGCTTGCCTGTCCGGGGATTGGTACTGGCCGGACAACTCGAGCCGTAGGGAGAGCAAAGGATGTTGACGCAGACGATGAAATACTTGTCCGGGTCGAAGAGTTTGCCCTTGCCCACCATCACCGGCCACCACTCTTCCGGGTCCGAGTTGCCCGTCAGGGCGTGGCACACCCAGACGACCTTTTCTCCGGGGGTGTATGCCCGGGGCGAGGTGTGATACACCAGGTCGAGCGAGTCCAGGAAACCGCCCGCTTCAAACTCAAAAGGTTTGTCTATCTTGATGGAATGTCTCTGCATAGTTTATTTTCCGGCCGCCTCCAGCGCCTGCTTGATGTCTGCAATGATGTCGTCCGCATCCTCCAGTCCGATGCTCAGCCGGATCAGGTCCGGGTCCACGCCTGCGGCCCGCAGTTGTTCGTCGGAGAGTTGGCGGTGGGTGTGGGCGGCGGGATGCAGGATACAGGTGTAGCAGTCCGCCACGTGGGTCTCAATGGTCACAAGCCGAAGCGAATCCATGAAATGGCTGGCAAAGGCACGGTCTCCTTTCAGGGCGAAAGCCATCACGCCGCAAGTGCCGCCGGGCATATATTTCTGCGCCGACGCATACTGGGAATCGCTTTCCAGCCCCGGGAATTTCACCCACTTGACCTGCGGGCAGCCTTGCAGGAAGCGGGCGACCTTGCCGGCGCTCCCGCAGTGACGGACCATCCGCACGTGCAGGCTCTGCAGGCCCAGATTGAGATAGAAGGCATTCTGGGGGCTCTGGATGCCGCCGAGGTCGCGCATCAGATGCGTACAGACCTTGGTGATGTAGGCCGCTTTCCCGAAATGCTTCGTATAGACCAGGCCGTGATAACTCTCGTCCGGCTTGCACAGGCCCGGGAATTTGTCCGCATAGCGGTCCCAGGGGAAATTGCCGCTGTCCACGATGGCGCCGCCGACGGCCGCGCCGTGTCCGTCCATATACTTGGTCGTGGAATGGGTCACGATGTCCGCGCCCCACTCGATGGGACGGCAGTTCACCGGGGTCGGGAAGGTGTTGTCCACGATGAGGGGGACGCCGTGGGAATGGGCGATGCGGGCGAACTTTTCGATGTCCAAGACATCCACCGTCGGATTGGTCAGCGTCTCGCCGAAAAGCAGTTTGGTGTTGGGCCGGAAGGCGGCGGAGATTTCCTCCTCGGAAGCGTTCTGATCGACGAAGGTAATGTCGATGCCCATCTTGCGGAGCGTCCAGTTGATGAGGTTGAAGGTCCCCCCGTAGAGGCTCGTCGCGCTCACCAGATGGTCCCCCGCCTCGCAGATATTGAAAATGGCGAAGAAGTTGGCGTTTTGCCCGCAGGAAAGCAATTGGGCGCCGACACCTCCCTCCAAGGCCGCCACTTTGGCCGCCACGGTGTCCACGGTGGGGTTGGCCAGACGGGAATAGAAATAGCCGGGCTCTTCCAAGTCGAATAAGCGACCCATCTGTTCGCTGGTCTCATACTTGAAGGTGGTGCTCTGGACGATGGGGACCTGGCGGGAATCGCCTTTGCCGGGCTGGTAGCCGGCTTGCACGCACAGCGTGCCGATATTTTGTTTCTTGTTCATATTATCCGTTCAGTGACAGCCGCACGGAGGCGGCCGCCGGTTTTACCAGTTGAAACAGCAGAGTCCGCCGGACTCGAGGATGGTCTTGGCCTTGGCGGCGTCATCGGTCCGGAAGACCATCACCGGCCGATCCTTGTACAGGAAGGTGTAGAGATAGGCCAGGCTCAGTCCTTCGCGGGCGAAGAGCGATACCATATCGGCTGCGGCGCCGGGCGTGTTGTCCAGTTCCACGGCGCAGACATCGGAGAGGGAGGCGGCGACCCCCGCGTCCATCAGGGCCTGGCGGGCCCGGGAGGGGTTGTCGCAGATGATGCGGCAGATGCCGTAGTCGGCCGTATCGGCGATGCTGATGGCGTACAGTTGGATTTCAGCCTGCTTGAGGATGTCGAGAACGGCGCTCAGGATACCCGTTCGGTTCTCCATAAAGACGGACAGTTGCTGGATCATATCAATTTTCGGTTGTCGGTTACGATTTTGGCCTTGCCTTCAAAACGCTCCAGGGAGCCCGGCATCTTGATCTGGACGGCGGAGGAAATGCTGAGGACATCCCGGAGCCGGGCCGCGACCTTCTTTTCGAGGGCGGCGATCGGAGAGAGGGTGTCCATATCCCGGGAAAGATACTCGGCCCGGGCTTCCACCTGTACTGTGAGGGTGTCGAGATTGTTGACGCGGTCCACGATGAGGCGGTAGTACGGCGCACACTCGGGGATGCCGAGGAGCACGCTTTCGACCTGGGACGGGAAGACATTGATGCCCCGGATGATGAGCATATCGTCGGTGCGTCCCTTGATGGAGGACATCCGCACGAAGGTACGGCCGCAGGGACAGTCTCCCGGCAGGAGGCTGCACAGGTCGCGGGTCCGGTAGCGGAGCACGGGCATACCGGTCTTGGTCAGGGTGGTGAAGACCAGTTCCCCGTCCTCACCGGCAGGAATCGGCCGCAGGGTCTGCGGGTCGATGATTTCCGGGTAGAAGTGATCCTCGTTGATGTGGGAGCCGTGCTGGCATTCGCACTCGTAACTGACGCAGGGCCCCATAATCTCGCTCAGGCCGTAGATATTGTAGCCCTTGAGGCCGAGACGGGACTCGATTTCCTGACGCATACTTTCCGTCCAGGGCTCGGCGCCGAAAGCGCCCACCCGGAGTTTCAGTTCATCTTTGCCGATGCCGGATTTCTCCACGACTTCCGCGAGGTGCAGGGCGTAGGAGGGCGTACAGGCCAGACCGGTGATGCCCAGGTCCTTGAGCAGTTTGGCGTGCTTCTGCGTACCGCCCGTGGAGGCGGGCACGACGGTCGCGCCGAGGTTCTCCACTCCGTAGTGCACCCCCAGGCCGCCGGTAAAGAGGCCGTAGCCGTAGGCGACGGAGAAGATGTCGCTGCGACGGACCCCGTAAGCGGTCAGGCAGCGGGACATACATTCGCTCCAGATATCGATATCCTTGCGGGTATAGCCCACGATGGTGGGGTTGCCCGTCGTTCCGGTCGAGGCGTGGATGCGGATGATTTCGCTCTGCGGGGCCGCCTGAAGGCCGAAGGGATAATTGTCCCGCAGGTCCTGCTTGGTCGTGAAAGGCAGTTTGACGATATCGTCGATGGTCCGGATATCCCCGGGTTCGAGGCCCAGTTCCTGCATTTTCGTCCGGTAGAACAGGACATTGTGATAGACATAGTCCACCACCTTGTGCAAGCGTTTGCCCTGAAGTTCCCTTTTCTGTTCTTCGGGCATACATTCTTTGCTCGGATTCCAAATCATCGTCTTATCGTTTATGGTCTTGTTCAAATTGCGCCATCCGTTCTTCCAGGACGGGGTACAGTTCCTCGCGCATCCGGCTCACGCAGGCGCGGACGCCCTCACGGTGGCTGCCGGTGGTGGACAGGCTGATGCTGCTCACCCCGTAGTACATCAGTTCGAGGAGCAGTTGTTCCCCGCTCAGGCCGGGATAGCCGAGGGTGAAGAAGAAACCGTCTCCGACCGGCCGGGTCACGTCGCGGTCATACACGACGGTAAATCCGTGACGAAGGAAAATCGCTTTCATCCGGGCCGCCCGACGCTCGTACTCGCGGGTGTCTTCCACGAAATCGATCACCCCGTCGCAGGCAAGGTCGAGCATCCGGGCATAGCCGTACTGGGTCGTCGCGGTACAGCCGCTGGTAATCATATAGAGGATGGAAGCGGTCAGGGTCACGCCGAACACGCCGGCATCCTTGTAACGCTCCGCCAGGGCGGGGTAATGCTGTTCATAGAGCCGGTCGCTGATGCAGCACAGGGCGATGCGCTGGCCGGCGTAACTGAAAATCTTGGAGGCCGAGAGCATCAGGATATAATTGCCGGTATAGCGGGCCACCGTCGGCAGGTAGGGCGCCTGGAAAGGATGTCCCAGGTCGCGGCGGTAGTCCATACAGAAGTAGGCCAGGTCTTCCATCACGATGACATCGTACTTTGTGGCGAGCTCGCCGATGACCGCCAGTTCTTCCTCTTCCAGACAAATCCAGGCCGGATTGTTGGGGTTGGAATAGATGATGGCGGCGATGTCTCCCCGGGAAAGTTCCTCCTCCAGCCGGGTCCGGAGTTTCTCCGCGCCGCGGCAGGGATAAATGTCGAACTCGCGCCACCCGATACCGAGTACGCGGAGCTGGGATTTCTGGATGGGGAAACCGGGGTCGATAAACAAGACCTTGTCCTTGCCGGGGATGCGCTGGGTGGCGGCGATGAACGAGCCGAAGGACGCGGCGACGGAGCCGGTCGTCGGGACGCAGCTGCGGGGCGAAATATCGATATCGATGAAGGCTTTGACAAAGCGGGAGGCCGCCTTTTTCAGTTCGGGAACGCCGGCCGCCGCCGGGTATTGGGAGCCGATGCCGCTGCGAAGGGCGGCGATTTCCGCTTCGATGCCGTGGGCATTCATCGGCAGGCCGGGCGAGCCCTGATCCATCCGGATGAAAGGAATGCCGGTCTTCTGCTCCAGATATTGGGCGACCAGCAGCACCTCGCCGATGGTCGCCGTGGAGAGATTGGCCACGCTGCCGGCTGCGCAGGCTTCCCGGACAAGTTCTTCACTGAAAACTTTCATTGCAAGTCATTCTAACCAAAATAACCCACAAAGATACGACAAATCCGGACAAAACACAAGTTTGTGTTACACAAAGTTGTGCAACACAAACTTGTGTATGCAAAAAGGGGTGGGCAGCTTAGTTGTCCTTGACGCAGCGGACGGAACGGGCGCCGTTCGGTTTGTTATAAATCTGGAATTGGGCTTTTACAGTGGTAACATACAGCGACAACACACTCCCGGGATCGGTTGAACTACGGGTACAGGACCACACATACACCTTCTCCTTCACTGATCCGAAATCACCTTTATAATCCCAATATCCCGCGGCGGGATAGGTCACTTGCCGGATACCCATTCCGGCCAGGTCTGCTCCCAGATCGGCCACATAGTCCAGAATCGTTCCTCCATAGTTTCGGATGCGTCCGGCGGTAGATTCACTTGCGCCATTCGCCGCAGCCTTCCAGGTACTCGAAGGGACTTTCCAGCCCGGAGGACAGGGGTCGTAGATGGTTTTCGTTGCTTCCTGCCATAATTTGGCCCAATTCTCCTCCCCTTCCCTGTAGCACCATTTGGAGTCATTGACACTTGTCGTTATAAAGGACATCGGGTTCTTATTGGTATAACTCACCTGACCGCTGCCATCGGCACTCGCCTCGACCTTTTCGAATGTCCCGGTGGTGGGCACAAGGTCGCCGTTGTTATTATAAGGGCCCGGGAAGGGGTCTTTGCGGCCCCACTGGTACATCAGGCCGAAACTGGAAGAAAGGGCGTCCATCGAAGCGCCGAGGTTCCGGTCCATCCAGACGGTACCGTCGTTATAGGTCTGTTGCAAGTTTTCCGGAACGAAGTGCGGGCAGAACCACAGGTGCCAGCTCCAGATGATGTCACCCGAATCGTCAAAGACCGCGACGACGGCATTTCCCCTGACCGCTTGGCCCGCCGTCTGAACGGTCACCCAGTTGTTTTCATAAGCAATCGAGGATACGAGGTCCCCCGCCTTTACCGACGATTTGAAGGTACTCTCCCACAGAACCTTAGCCCCCGAGACATCGTTGATGACGTTTTCGGTATCGTTGTTGCCCTTTACGCATTTGAAACGATAGCGGCCGGGTTCGGGGATGATATAGCAGTTGGCCGCCCCGTCTTTCGACAAATCGCGGGCATGTCCGGAAACCGTCACGGTACAGCTGGCCGAGGCCTTCCCGTCCAGGGTGCTGACCGTCACGACGGCGGTGCCGTTGCTGACGGGCATGACAATGCCGTTCCATACCTGGACGATTTTCTCATTCGAACTGGTCCACACAAGTTCCTGCGGAGGATTGACGGTGGCCGTAAGGTACATACCCTGGTCGGTCAGGGTCAGTTCGCTCCTGTCGAGCGTCAGGGTCGATTTGCTGCAGGCGACGGATAGCAGAAGCACCAGCAACAGAGGGAATAATTGTTTTTTCATGGTTATTTTTTAGTTGGTACGATGAAACGGGGAAGACCCGGCTACCTCGCTGCGGCCAGTCCGAGGTCGAAACATTGGCGGTTGGCTTCGACGACGGCGTCACCTTTGCGGGCGAAGATGCGCCCCAGCGCTTCCCGAAGGTCATCGGTCGAAACGATGCCGATGTGGGAGGCGGCCATTCCAAGCAGGACCATATTGGCCCCCTTGGGATTGCCCGCCTGCTTGGCAAGGGTCTCGATATCTGCCCGGACAAGGTGCGGAAGGGCGGCAAGGGCCGATTCGAGGGCCTCTTCCGCCGGATAGTCCGGAATATTGACAAAAGGTTTGGAAGAAGTGATGACCACGCCGTCCCGGGAGAGCCAGGGCAGATAGCGCAGGGCCTCCATCGGCTCCATCGAGATGACCAGGTCGGCCGTACCCAGCGGGATGAGGTCGCTGAAAATCTCTCCGTCGGACAGACGCAGGTTGCTCTGCACGTCTCCCCCGCGCTGGCTCATTCCGTGAACCTCGGCCTGCTTGAGGGTCAG
>CAMNQO010000006.1 GCA_946549475.1 uncultured Bacteroidales bacterium | reverse complement strand
ATTGCCGGATATGAAGTACTTGACCTTGTCCGTGCCGCCCTGCACGCTCAGATTGTGGTCGTGCGTGGGACGGGTGTTGTCGAAGAGGAAGTTGTACCAGTCGAAGTTGGCGTAGTACTTGTACTCGCCGTTTTCGGTCTCCACGACCCAGGGACGGGACGGGTCTTCCACCTTGTCGTTGCGGCGGAGCCAGAGTTCGTGATAGTCTTCCTTGGTGTAGGAAGTCATCTGCTGGCCCTGGTAGGTGCGGCCGAACATATCGGTGATGAAGGCGTGGTAGTAGCCCCGCGTCTCGAAGTCCGTGCTGGTGGTCACGTCGCCGAAACTGAACTTGCCGTTATAGGTCACGGAGGTTTTTCCCTTGGAAGCACCCTTGGTGGTGATGAGTATCACGCCGAAAGCCGCCCGGGAACCGTAAACCGCCGCAGCGGACGCATCCTTCAGGACGGAGATGGATTCCACATCGTTGGGGTTGACATCGCTCATGCTCATCTCCACGCCGTCCACCAGGATGAGGGGACCGGTTGAGGAGGCGATGGAGGTGACGCCTCGGATATTGACCGTCGCATCTGTACCCGCCCGGCCGCTGGAGAAGGTGATGTTCACATTCGGCATCGTACCCTGGAGCATGCCGCCGAGGGTGGAGGACTGGCGGTTGGCCAGTTGTTCGGAGTCCACTACGGAGACGGCGCCGGTGAGGTTGACCTTCTTCTGGGTGCCGTAGCCCACGACCACGGTCTCTTCCAGCATCAGGTTGTCCGTCTTGAGCACGATGTCGATGACTTTGGCTCCGCCGACCTCGATTTCCTGTGTGGCGTAGCCGATGGATGTAAACGCAAGTACATCCCCTTTCACCGCCGCGATGGCATAGTTGCCGTCCATGTCGGTGATGGTGCCGTTGCCGGTCCCCTTGACCAGCACGCCGGCGCCGATGACCGGTATGCCCGCGTCATCGGTCACTTTCCCCTTGATTTCCTGGGCCCGGGCGCTGAACATGCCCAGACTCAGGAAAAGGAGAAATCCAACTGTTTTCTGTAAGATATTCATAGGATTCTGTCAACTGTGTGTCCCTATTGCCGGGGATTGTTCTTGAGGGTGGGAAGGCTCGTGCTGAAGTCCCAGATGCTGCCGCTCCAGCCGAGGGTCTGCGCCAGCGAGGATACCGTGGCGCCGGAAGCGGCGGCCGTGCCGTGGTAAGGACACTGGTAGGTCTTGCCTGTACCCGGGGTGGTTCCCTTGGTCCAGTTGGTGCCGTCGCAGTCGGGCTGGTCCACGCCGTTGCCGGCATAGTCGCTGTCGCTGGGCTGGAAATTGATGTCGCTTCTGCGGTAGCCGCCGGTGAGGATATTCTTGACGGTGGTGAAGCCCACGATGGTGCCGGAGCCGCCCGCCTGGGTGGCGTCGCGCCGGTCCGTGCAGATGATGGACGGATTCCAGGCGATGCATTTGTCCACCGTGTTGCCGGAGGCGACGGTCACGTCCCATTTCATATTGGACGCGCGGCCGACGATGCCGCCCATCACGCGCTGTCCGTCGATTTGGGCCGTAGAGTAGCAGTTCTGTACGCTCGCCGTCGTTCCCATCTCGCCGACGATGCCGCCGATGCACTGGCCGTTGGCATAGACTCTTCCGACGCTGTAGCAGTTGCGGATGACACAGGCTCTGCCGGTCCCGGTGGAACCGACGATGCCGCCGGCATTGCCCGTAGATGCGGCAAAGGTGGAGTTGGCCCAGCATTCTTCGACGGTAGCCGCCTGTTCGCAATAGCCGACGATGCCGCCGACGGAGGCCGCTCCGCTGAGGGTGCCGGTGAAGTGGTTTTGCTTGATGACGGCTCCGGCGGTGCCAATCTGACCGACGATGCCGCCGATGCAGTTGTTCTTGCCGCTCACGCTCGCCGTAGAGGAGCAGCCGCTCAGGGTGGTGTTGGTCAGCCACCCGACGATACCGCCGGCCGCCTCGCCGTTGCGGCCGTTCTGTACTTCGGCCGTGATGGAGCCGGCGCTCGTGCAGTCGGTGATGACGGTGCCTGTGCTGCCGTAGCCGACGATACCGCCGGCCAGGCGGGCGGAAGTGAGGCTGCCGTCAAAAGAACAGCGCGTGTAAGAGGAGTTGTAGGACCATCCGGCGATACCGCCATATCCCTGGTCTGAAGAACCCGATGCAGTGGTCGTCGTCGAAGTGATGGTCACATCGCTGACAGAGCAGTCCGTGAAGGTAGCGTTGCGTGCCTTTCCGGCCAGTCCGCCGACCTGCTGGGTGGCTGTCTGCATGATGCTGCCGCCGTTGATATGTACATTCTCCATCGTACTCCAGATTTCGGTATTGTTGGCTCCGGCCCAGCAGGTGATACCGCCGACGCAGTTTTGGCTGTTATCAATGGTGATGTCGTTGAAGGTGATATTTTTGAGCGTTCCGTGCAGGATGCCGAAGAAACTGCCCAAATAGTTGCCGGTAGAGGTGTTCTTGAAGTTGCTGACGGATTTGCCACGGCCGTCGAAGTTGATGACATTGGCATAGCCGTAGCCATCCAGACCGTTGCCGATGCTATACCACTCGGTGACATCTTTCATATCAATATCATTGCACAGGACGAAATAGGTGACATCCAAGGTGCTCTCTCCATAGACACCGGCCACATTGCAAAGTTGCCGGGCGTTCGCAATCAGATAGGGGCTGGACTGGGTGCCGTCGCCGCCGGCGAAGTCGTCCAGGGTGAAGGCCTTGGTCTCATTGTCCACCTTGAAGGCGTTGACGGCTCCGCAGGCGAGGGTGGTCGTTGCGGTGGTCGTGAATTCGCGGTGGTAGAAGTCCTGGTCGGCCGTTTCGACGGTCACTTCAAAAGTGGAGGCGTCGGCGACGACGGCTTCCTTCCAGGGCAGGGCCGCATAGACCGTGAGGATGCGGTCGCTGCCGATGGCGGCATTTCCGTCAAAGTCCACTTCAATCTGATCGGTCGTGGCGGTGCCGGCGTTGCTCGTGTAGAAGATGGCACTCGGAGCCGTGAGGGTACACCTCGATACCGAAGTGACGCCTTCGGGCAGGCGGATGCGCAGGCGCAGGACACCGCTCTGTCTGAGGGTGCCGCCGTGTTCTGCGGCCCATTCGTCGGTGAACAGGACCTCTTCATAACTGTCCACGCCTTCCAGCAGGGCCACATACTGAAGGTGGGCCGTGGAGGCGTTGCCGCTCTGGGTCCAGGAGGCATACTCCATCGCATCCGCAGCGGCGACGCTGGCCGCTCCGTAGAGGATGTTGTAACTGCCGGCGGTCACGGCATTGCCGGCGAAGGTGGCTTCGTGGGCTGTATATCCTGCCTGAATGCTGAAGGTCTCGCAGTTGGATGCGTCAGCCGCATCGATGACCTGAATCTGGTCCGTTCCTTCCCAGGCGAGGAGGACGGAGCCGTCGGCATCCCCGGCATCCTGGGTCAGGGAGACTTTGGAGGTCACATCGGGGAGCGTGACCTTGATGAGGGTGCCGTCCGTGACTTTATCGTCCGCAGGCGTCACAGACTCTTCCTGCCGGCCGCTGCCTTGTCTGATGGTTTCGTCGATGCCGTTTTCCTTGGAACAGGCGGACATGATGACCAGTCCTGAGAGGATGGCAAGGGAATAATTGCAAATCTTTTTCATAAAACAGTCCTCCTGGTTAAAAATCATCACCTTCTTCATAGACCGGATGGGGCTCCAGGTCTTTCAATCCGGAAACACAAAGCGGGAAGTGTCCTTCCACGGGAATCTGTCGCAAGAGCGGGGGCAGATACTTGTCGTTTTTTTGTCTCATAAGCGTGGATATTTTATGAATGATGTACTACTGGGGATTGTTCTTGAGGGTGGGAAGGTCGCCCGTGAAATCCCACACCTCGCTGCTCCAGCCGAGGGTCGTGGATGCCAGTTGGGAAAGCGTCTTGCCGGCTTCCACCTTGCCGTGGTAGGCGAATTGCGGATAGTTGTCCTGGCCGGATGCGAGGGAAGTGGCTGTCGTTTCACGCAGCGTTCCGTCCGAAATCTGTTTGATGACGAGCGGGTGTGAACTGCTGACATTGGCGTGCTGGTAGTCTGCTGCCGGTACCCACCAGGCCGTGAGCGACATGTCCGGCCTGCGGTAGTTGTCCGTCAGGGTGCAGGTGGGGAAGGCGACGCCGACCACGGCTCCGCCCGGCCAACTGTTGCTGGCAGTCAGGCCGACCATCGTCCCATTCCAGGCTGCGCATTTCTCGACGGTCGTATTGGCCGCATTGATGCGTCCAATCAGCCCGCCGTGTTCCATACCGCTTTGGGCTACATTTCCGCAGGCATAGCAGTTGGAGACAGAGACATTCCCGCTCGTGTTGCTGATTACACCTATCAATCCGCCCATATTTCTTTGGTTTGTAACGGAAATACTTCCCGTGGCGTAAGAGTTTTGGATGTTGACATCTCCACTCCCCTTAATAGCGCCAATCAGTCCCCCGGACTCGCCTGAGCCGGGAGTTACATTGCCGGTTGCATGGCACTGGGAGACGGTCCCGGCGTAGATGTAGCCGAGCAATCCTCCGTAAGTACCTCCCGTTCCCGAGATGTTATCCCCGGTAGATGAGCAGGAGGTCAATGTTCCGCTGACGACCGCTCCGGCAAAGCCGCCGACATTGCTGGCTCCGGATACGGTCATAGATGAAGTATTGCCGCTAAAACTGCCGGTGTTGACATACCCGGCAAAGCCCCCCGTCGAACTGCCAGCGGTGACGCTGCCCGATGAACGGTCGTCGGAAAATACGGGGGTGTTGGCATCGACATAGCCGACAAAACCGCCAGTGTAGTTGTTGCCTGTGATGCTCCCTGTCAGTGTGCAGTTGCTGACCTGACAAGGCGTGGTGTTGGCTTGTGAAGTGGCGTAGCCTGCGAAACCACCGATGTATATGCCTTTCAGATCCGTCATCGTGACCGAGGCGTCCGTATATTCAATGGTCCCTCTTTCATAGCCGACGAAACCGCCGATGTTGAGTTGCCAGGTAGTATTCGTGTTGGTGCAGGTAACGGTCGTATATGCCGTGGTGCGTGTTTCTCCGTTTTTGGTGATGGTGCCATAATGGACGCCTACGAAGCCGCCTGAATTAAGTTTGTTCCCGGATGCGGCCGGCGTTCCCAATTGGACGGTTACTTTCTGCTCCGCCGTTCCAACCGAGCAACCTTGGACCCTGACGGAGTTGTTGATAAACCCGGCAAAACCGCCGGCTCTCGGATCGTTGGTGGCAGATGTGGCATCGATGGTGGTATTTTCCACCTGGCAGCCGGAAACGACGGAGGTGCCGCTGAGATAGCCGAACAGGCCGCCGATATATTGGTAGGTACCGGTGACGGAGCCGCCGCTGAAGGTAGATCTGCAAATGGTCGTATTGTTTTCGACCGAGGCGATCAGGCCGCCAACCCTGCTCCCGTATACATGGCATCCCGTGATGGTGATATCGCTGACGGTCGTGCCTGCCCGGCTGACCTGGGCGGCGAGGATGCCGCAGTAACTGGTGCCCGCAGCGGCGGATCTCCCGACATTGGAGTTGCTGATGGTAATGCCGCTGACGGAAACATCCTGCGTCCCGCCGCTGCCGATAAAAGCGGCCAGCACGCCGGCCTTCGTGCTCCCCGGGGTGATGACGGCTCCGTCCAGCGTGAGATTCTGTACTGTGCCGTTCAGCACGCCGAAAAGGGATGCGTAGGTGCCGGAGGAGTGCAGGTTGCCGATGGTCTTGTTTTTCCCGTCAAAATGGATGTACTTGCTGAATACGCCGCCGGTAGCCGTGTTGTTGAGCGCCGTCCAGTCGGTGTCGCTCATCGTGATATCGTCGATAAGTTCAAACCAGGTGACACTGCCCGCAGTCATATTGGCATCCATCCGGCGCATCTGCCGCTCGTTGCCAATCAGGTACGGATCTCCTTCCACTCCGCTTCCGCCGGCGAAGTCGTCGAGGGAGACATTGGTGCCGGGATTGTCGCAAGTCAGTTTGATGGCATTTACCATCCCGGTCTTCAAAGTCTTGCCGCCAGCATCCTCCGTCCTGTGATAGATGTCATGGGAGGGCGTGGTGACGGTCAAAGTCAAGTCTGTGCCTTCCGTCAGGGCGACATCTTGCCAGGGAAGCATCATATAAGCGTTGATGACGCCGTCCGTCGGTGTAGCCTGATTGTCAAAGGTGAGTTTGAGTCTCCCGGTCGTGGCGGAGCAGGCATTGCTGGTGTAGAATATGTCACTTGATGCCGTAACCGTCAGAGCGTTGACCGATGTGACCGTATCGGGGAGTTTGAGCCTGATGCGAAGAATACCGGTTTGTTTGAAACTGCCGCCGCTGGCAGCCGCCCAGTTCCGGGTGAAGGATATATCCTCCAGGGTGTTGACGCCGGAAAGCATCGCCACATAGGGGAGGTGTGCGGTAGAGGAATTGCCGTCTTGATGCTGTTCTGCCAGAATCATTGCGTCCGCTGCCGTTTCGCTTTCCGCTCCGTAGACAATCGTGTAAGGGGCCTCGATGGATGACGGGCCGGTAAAACTGGCCAGTTGCCGGTTTTCGTTGAGCGGCGTGACGATCGTAAATTCTTCTCCGTTGATGTACAGTTTGTCCGTTTCTTCCCAGGCAAGTTTGACGGGGCCGTCGAGGTCTTCATCCTGCGTAAGGGAAATCCGGGTCGCCGCGTCTGCAAGACGGACGCTGATGCAGGTCACTCCGTCATCATTCCTTTCCGGTGAAGCCGGGCTTTCCTGTCCGATTGTGGCAGGGACTGCCGGGACGGGAGTCGTTGCGGCTTCTTTCGCACAGGCGAAGAGGATGCCAAGACTGGCCAATATAAACAAAGTGCGTATATTCATCATAGGAATCGTTTTTAATGATTTAGAAACTGCCTCCATCATCAAGAATCTCATTCTTGTACATATCGTCGATGGCCCCGCCCGGATTCCCGGGTATCTCGCTTTCCCGGTTGTTTCTTAGTTCGGGCATCAGATGACCGGCATCATACACTCCTCCGTTGAAGATTTTCCAGATCAGTTGACCCTCGGAGTTGGTGCGGGATGCGAAACCGATGGCTTGGGAGACCGTGCAGGCGGAGCGGCCGCTGGAGGCTACCGTGCCGCCGTGATAAGGCATTACATGGGTATAGTCCCCGCTGACGGAGGTGCCGGCGGTCGTTCCCGGAACCATCGGGGCGGTGGAGCCGGTGATGTCGGTGTTGTATCCTTTTCCTCCGTTCTGGGAAACCAGCGTATTGCCCGCATTGATGCCGGTGAAGGCCATGTTGGGGTTGTAATAGGAGCAGTACATCCAGTTGCCTTTGTGCGTGAAGCCGATGATGGCCCCGCTGCTGGCGGCGGTGTTGCCCGAAGCCGTGGAGGTGATGGTGGACGACCAGCAGATGCAGTGGTCCGCCTTGACCTTGGCGGTGTAGCCGTCGTAGGTGGCATCGCTATGGGTCCAGCCGGCGTTGCAGGCGCGGCCGATGATGCCGCCGGCGCAGCGCGGGACGGACAAGGTGCAGTCGGAGATGCAGTATTCGACGCTGCAACCCGGCATCGCTTCGCCGACGATGCCGCCGACGACCTGGCCGGAGCCGGTGACCGTTCCCCGGCTGTAGCAGTCGGTGATGGTCGTCGCATAGGAGGAGGTGCTGGTGTAGTTCTTGCCCAGGATGCCTCCGGCGGCGCGCGTGTTGCCGGTGCCGGTGGCCCGGACGGTGCCGTCGAACCAGGATTCGCTGACGGTGAGGGTGCCGGAGGCGTGATGGCCCACCAGGCCGCCGAGGGCGTGCGTACCCGTGACCGTGCAGGACTGGACCCGGCAGCGCTCGATCGTGCCGTCCGAATCAAGCTGGCCGACGAGGCCGCCGATGCCGTTCACCACATTTTCCTCGTACGACCCGTACGTGCTGTCATAACTGACATTCCCTGTGCTGTGGGAGCAGGCGGTGAGTTGCAGGTTGCTCCCGGATGTCGTCTGCCCGACGATGCCGCCGGCGTAGTTGCGGGCCTGTACGCTACCGCTGGTCGTGCAGCCGTCCATCGTTCCGACCCACTGGTAAGCCTGCCCGGCGATGCCGCCGCCACAGTTGTTACCGGCCGTGACGCTGCCCGTGAAATGACAGTCGGCAAGGCTCATGACCGCCGCATCCTTGGGCGTATCCATATATTGTCCATTGAGGTAGCCGATGAGACCTCCGGCATATTGGGCTGCCGTGCTGACCGTGGCGTCGCTGGAGCAGCGGGTCATCGTCAGTTTCTTCGCCCGCATGCCGCCGATGAGTCCTCCGCAGGAGTTGTTGCCCGATGAAATGATGCCGGAAGAAGAACATTGGTACAAGGAGAGAACGGAATGGTTGGTTCCGCCACTATCTTCCGAGACATAACCGACAATGCCGCCGGCATAGTTGCCGGTACCACCTGTTGTCTGAACGGTGGCACTGCTGCTGCAGTTGCTGAAGGTATAGCCGGAGGCGGGAGCGGACTGGCTCCAGAAATGTCCGACGATGCCTCCGCAATAACTGTTCGAAGCGGATATGCTCTTGTCTGTGGCGGCATAGGCGTGGCAGTCGCTGATTTGGCTTCCCATGGTCGAGCGGAAGCGCCCGATGATGCCACCGACATTGCTGACTCCCGTCACGCTGCCGGCGTGTGTGCAGCCGGACAATTCATAGGGAGCCGTTTCGTGGTTGTAGTAGCCGACGATGCCGCCGATGCCGTTGCCTGCTCCGCTGACGGACGAAGTCGCGGTGGCGGAGCAGCCGGTGATGCCGCCCCGGGTGTGGTAGCCGGCGATGCCGCCGCAGAAGTTGCCGTCCAAGGAAGAATTTCCCGTGCGTGCCCGGCAATTGACGCTTCCTGAAAAGGTGCAGCCTGTCAGGTTGGCGCCCGCCGTGCCATAAGTATAGCCCAGTATGCCGCCGCAGTTGTTGTACCCTTGGAGCCTCCCGCTGAAGGTACAGTCTTCGAAGACGGCGCCGTCTCCTTCTTTTCGCGTGGCGCCGACCAGGCCTCCGCTGCAGTAGTTGACGGCATCTGTGTGGTTGCTGTTTTGGGTGACCGTTGCGGAGGAACTGCAATCGGTGGCGTAGAGCTCTCCGCAGAAGCCGCCGAGGGAGCCGACGGTGCCGTTCCCGTTCATTGTGACGCTGCCGCCGTCAATGGTGACATGATCCAGCCGTGCCTTGGCCGCTCCCGTGTTGGCCAGAAATCCGGCCAGGATGCCGCTGGAGTGGTTTGCGGCCTGCGTGATGGAAAAGTCTTTCAGGGTGAGGGCGCTGACCTTTCCGTGCAGCACGCCGAACAGGCCGGCGTAAGAAGCGGTGTTGGACAAGGTCAGGGTGCTCAATGTCTTGTTGTTCCCGTTCAGGTTGACCCGTTTGTTGGCGTTGGATTGGTTGATGGGAACCCAGTTGTCGATGACCGACAGGTCGATGTCGGCAGCCAGCCGGATGTAGGTGGTGTCGTTGTCGGCCGACCAGGTCTTCAAAGCGGACTCTATCAGATACAATTGGTAAGGCTGTGATAGGATGTACGGACTTTCCTCGCTGCCGTCGCCGCCGTCGAAGTAGGTCTGTCCGTGGCCGGCATAGGTGGTGTAGTCTCCGCGCGTGACCTGCCAGGAGAGCAGGGGATAGTCGCCGTCCAGCGTGCTGCTCCATCCGTTGGCGGAGCCGAGGGTGGTCGTGAACAAGGTCTGCACCGTACTGATGGCGACGGCCGCCTGTGTGTCGGAGGAGTTGCGCAGGTTGCCGTTGGTGACATCACCGATCAAGTTGTCCGACATCGTAATGCCGTCGGATTTGCAGATACGGAACAACACCATGGTATTACCCGAGCGGGGGGCAAGGGAGGTCTTGGTCAGCGAAGCGCACCGCTTGATGACGGGAGGTGTGGTATAATTGTAGTCGTACGCTCTGGCTGCGATACCGCCCGTCCAAAGTGCGGTGGGGCTGACATTGACACCGCAGAAATAGGAGCCTTGGATTTGGGCTCCTTCCCTCAGAAATCCAGCCAGTCCGCCACAGTTGTTTCCTTCGACGACAGCGGAAGAATAACTATTGGAAATGGTGGATTTGGTGCTGCCTGACAGGGCACCGATTTGGCCGGCCAATCCGCCTACCGAGGCGCTGTTTGTCGAGACCCGGCCGCTGGTGTAACACTGATTAATACAGCCTGTTTCGTCCACACTCGCAGGAGCTATGATACCCAGGTGGGCTGCGACGATGCCGGCGCTGGTCCCGTTTGCATTGACGTTTGCATCGACAAAGCCTGTGTTTCGGCATTCCCCGCAGAGTACGCCGAAGAAGGAGGCGTATTTTTGGTCGCTGCAGCGGAGATTCTTGATAAGGTGCCCGTTGCCGTCAAAGTCGATGTAACGGTTGAAGCCGTTGATTTCGCTGTCGTTGAGCGGAGACCAGTTGTCCACCGATGCCATGTCGATGTCGGCCATCAGTTTGAAATAGACCGTCTCGTCGTTGAGCAGACGGCTTTTCATCGCCATCAGGTCGTCGGGCGTGGACAGGATGTAGGGATTGCTCTCCGTTCCGTCGCCGTCGGTGTTGGCCGAAGTGGTGCTTCCCTTGGTCATATTGACCTGATAGAGGATGGTCTGTCCGCCGCCGAAGTCTCCTTGCCCGGGGGTGATGGTCTTGCTGACCACCTTGTGGCTGCCGCCCGCCGTCGTATAGTAGGCGGAGATGGTCAGTCCCTGTCCGGCGGCGACGCTGTAGCCGTACCAGGGAATGGACATATAGGCCGTGATGGTCTGGTTCTCCGGCGTGACTTCTTCCAGATACAGGGTAAGGGCGTTCGTGCGGCTGTCCGCGTTGTTGTTGGCGTAAAAGATGTAGTCGGACCCCTCGGTGCCGCCGACTTTTCCGGCTTTGAGTTCGATGCGGGTGGGCGTGGCGGCATCGGCGGGGAGTTTGAGGTAGAACTTGATGACACTGCTTTTGCGCAGGGTCAGCCCTTCCCGCTCGGCGAAGCGGTCCGTCAGCAGGATGGAGGTCGGCATCTGCGTCATCCCGGAGAGCATGACGCAGTAGTCCACATGGTCCGTATTGTTGTTGCCGACCTGCTTGACGCCGTTGTAATCCTTGGAGAAAATGTAGTTCCAGGCGATGTTGCTGGGGTAGATGACATAAAAACTTTCACCCGTCTCCAGTTCCGTGCCGGAAAATTCGGCGACATGGTCGGTATATCCCGCCCGGATGGAAAAGACTTTTTCTTCCGTGTTGGCATCGCGGCCGATGCGCAGTTTGTCCGTCCCCGTCCAGCTGGTGTGCAGGGAGCCGTCGTCTTTTTTGCTGATGCTGATGCGGGTGTCGCCCTCCTCCAGCAGGACGCTGTCGTCCCCGGAGGTCTCTTCCAGTCCGACGCGGAGGATGACTTGCCGGCCTTCCGGCTCTCCGGACGAAGTGCCGTCGTCACCGGACAATGCTTCCTCTCCGGCGGGGGTGATGCTGTCTTCTTCCTGTATCTTCTCTTTGCTGCAGGAAAGCAGAGCCAGGCCGGAAACGGCCGTGAAGATGGCGGCCAGAAGGGCCGCGTGGAATGAATGTTTCCGTGTCATGATTCGCTCCTCCTTTAATCGAAATCTTCGGAATAACCGATTTTGTCATCCAGATCGTCGAGCGAACTCTCGCACAGAATACCCGTCTCTTCTTCCTCCAAATCTACGGATAGGGGGGGGTAATAATTTGATTTATATCTCTTTATATTCATATTGCATATCCTCCACAACAAGGACGGAATAATTGCAAAGTTACAAATAAGTTTGTAACGGACAAATACTCGTCGCTTTATTTTTCCCTTTTGTCCCATAGCGGAAAAGGAGCGATGCAATCTCGGAAAATATGGTTATATTTGTCAGATTTTCCAAAATGTCTGACTTCCTTCATATCTTTCGGATTCCGGTGCTTTTGGGCGTGCTGTCGCTTTCTGCCTGCAGTCCGACGCGGGTGCTCCCGGAAGACCAGGAGTGGCTGGCGAAAAACAAGATTGTCGTTCAGGGTGACAAGCGCTACAATGGCCGGGATCTGATCCCATACCTCAAGCAGAAGGAGAACAATTCTTTTTTGGGCTGGCGGCCTTTCCTATATATATATAACTGGCAGGATGGCAAAGGCAAGGGCTGGGATGATTTCGTGAAGAAAATCGGAGACCCGCCCGTCGTATTCGAGGAAGGGCAGGTGTCCGCTTCCGAGAAAAGTCTGACGAGCCACCTGGACTATACGGGGTATTATCATTCTGCGGTGACCGGCGAGGTGACGCGCAAGAAGCCCCGCGAGGTGACGGTGACTTATCATGTCCGGCCGGGCCGGCGCAGGCGGATCGATTCGCTGGTCTATCAGTTGCCGGCGGACTCGCTGCTGCGTGCAATCTTTTTTGCGGATACGCTCAACAGTACGGTACGCAAGGGGACCTGGCTGTCGGAGCAGGCATTGGATGCCGAGGCGGAGCGCAGCAGTGCCTATATGCGCAACCATGGCTATTACGGCTGGTCCAAGGCGCTTTTTTCCTATGAAGCCGACACCCTTACCCGGCCGGGAAAGACCTTGCTGACGGTGAGTGTGGCCAATCCGGTCAGCCGGCGGGAATTCGGGGAAGTGACCATCGATTATCCCGCCTCCTTGAAGTTCAAGGAGAAGGTCTTGCGCGGACTCAATACCATACGGCCCGGGACGGTGTATAGCGAAGAGGCGGTCAACAATACCTATTCGCGCTTTTCGCAGTTGCAACTGTTCAACAGCGTGAACATCGAGACCTCGCCCGGGGAGGACGGCCGGGTACGCAGCGCCATCCGTCTGTCGCAGTCCAAACTGCAGGGGTTCAAACTCAATTTGCAGGTTTCGACCAATACCAACTGGCTTTTCGGCGTCTCGCCGCAGTTGTCCTATTTTCATAAGAACATTTTCGGCGGAGGGGAGTTGTTGAACGTGAGCCTGATGACCAACCACCAGTTTATGTTCGGCAGCAAGGTTTCGAGCAACGAGGTGGGTGCGTCCGTCGGACTGCGTTTCCCCAGATTCCTCCTGCTGCCTTACAGCGCCTTTCCCCGGCAGATGCCGCATACGGACCTGAAGTTGTCGTTCAGTTTCCAGCACCGGCCGGAGTTCCGCCGCTATGTGGTGTCGGGTGCTTTCGGCTATGTGGGCAATTTCAACAATCTGCTGTCCTACCAGTTTTATCCGGCCCAGTTGAGCATCGTCTCCGTACCCTATCTGGACGGAACTTTCAGAAACGGGTTGGATGCCAATCCTTTCCTGCTCAACTCTTTTAACGAACACATCGATCTGGGCATCACCGGGACTTTGCTGTACAAGACTTCCCCGGCGGCCGTCCCCAAAGAGTCTTATTTCTATTCCCGTCTGCAGTTCGACCTTTCGGGCAATCTGCTTTCGCTTTTCAATTCCGTCCTGCCGGTCCGCTATTATTATCGCGTCCTGTTCGGTATGCCTTACAACCAGTATGTGCGCGGAGAACTGAGTCTGGTGGAGACGCTGCGGCTGGGTAAGGACGACCGGCAGGCGCTGGTCTTCCGTTTCCTGCTGGGAGCCGGTGTCGGCTATGGCAACTCCGCCTCGCTGCCGTTTGAAAAGATGTTCTATGCCGGCGGCGCCAGCAGCATGCGGGGATGGCAGGCGAGGACGCTCGGCCCGGGGGCGGGCGCCTTGTATGATTTCTTCGTGATTCCGAGCCAGGTGTCGGGCGCCCGGGTCGAGTTCAATGTGGAGTACCGTTTCCCGCTTGTCTGGAAATTGGAAGGGGCGGCTTTCGTGGATGTGGGCAATATCTATGACATCTTCAGCAAGACTTCGTACGATGATTACCGTTCCGCTTTCTCGTTCGACCATCTGGAGACACTGGCAGCCAACTGGGGCCTGGGCCTGCGGGTCAACCTGGATTTTCTCGTCCTTCGCCTGGACGCCGGGCTCCGCTTCCATGATCCGCAGTACGAGCAGCGCTGGGTGGGCTTCCGACGCATGTTTTCCAAAGACGGTGCGGCCCTTCATTTCGGCATCGGATATCCGTTCTGACGGGCTTTCATTTTTGCGGAATTTGGTGTATCTTTGCGCCGTTTTTCAAAAAAAGCGTCATGATTTCTTTTTTGCTCAGTATTGTCGCGTTGATTCTCGGCTATGTCTTCTACGGACGCTATGTGGCCCGGGTCGTGCATGCCGACCCGAATCTTCCGACACCGGCTACCCTGCATGCGGACGGCGTGGATTTCATCAAGATGCCCACTTGGAAGGTGTTTATGATCCAATTCCTCAACATTGCGGGGACGGGGCCTATTTTCGGGGCCATCATGGGAGCCCGGTTCGGCCCGTCCTGTTTCCTGTGGATTGTCTTCGGCTGCATCTTCGCCGGGGCCGTGCATGACTATGTAAGCGGGATGATCATACTCCGCAAGGACGGGTTTTCCTATAACGAGATGATCGGTTATATCTTCGGGAAAAAGGCCCGGACGGTCGTGACGGTGCTGGTATCGCTCCTGCTCCTGCTGGTGGGGGCCGTATTCGTTTACAGTCCTTCCATCATTATGAGCGGCCTGATCCCTTCGACCTCGATGATGTTCTGGGTGGTCGTGATTTTCGTGTATTACCTCATCGCGTCGTTGCTGCCGATTGATAAAATCATCGGCAAAATCTATCCGGTCTTTGCCGTTTGCATCCTTTTCATGGCGGTCGGTCTGCTGGTGGCGCTGCTGGTACACTGGCCTTCCATCCCGGAGTTCTGGCACGGACTGGGCAACCGCTCGGCGAGCCTGGGCGTGCAGGGGCAGGATATTTTTCCCTGCCTGTTCGTGACGGTCGCCTGCGGGGCCATCAGCGGCTTCCATGCGACCCAGAGTCCCTTGATGGCGCGTTGTCTGGGCAATGAGAAGTACGGCCGGCCGGTGTTCTACGGGTCGATGATTACCGAGGGGCTCGTGGCGCTTATCTGGGCGGCCGTCAGTTCGTGGTTTTTCTTTGACGGAGGAATGGAAGCGACCGGGGCTCCCGACGGGCAGGCTCCGACCGTGGTGGTGAGCGTGGCGAACCATTGGCTGGGCGTCGTGGGCGGCGTCCTCGCCATCATCGGGGTGGTCGCCGCACCGGTTACGACCGGAGATACGGCCTTGCGCAGCGCCCGTCTGATCGTCGCGGATTTCCTGCATCTGAGCCAGAAGCCGATGAAGAACCGTCTGGCCGTCAGCATCCCGATCTTTGCCGCGACCATTTTGCTGCTGTGGTACAACATGGCGGATGCGCAGGGCTTCAACAACATCTGGCGCTATTTCGGCTGGATCAACCAGACGCTGGCCTGCTTCACGCTCTGGGCTTTGACCCAGTGGCTCTATACCCACTCCGAGATCCCGCACTATGTCATTACGCTGGTGCCGGCCCTCTTCATGTCGGCCGTCTGTGTCTGCTTCATCCTCGTGGATAAGATGGGCTTCGGCATCGCCCCCGGCTTCACGCCTTACATCGCGGCTTTCGTCGTCGCGCTCGGGCTGGTGCTGTTCTTTCTGCTCAACCGGAACACCAAACAATATCAGAAACTGTAGCCCAAGGCGGAGTCACTCCATCCATCGGCCGGATTTGTGGTCGAGGATGCAGATGCCGCCGTGGTCGCTCACGGAGAGAATCCCGTCATCGTCCGACGGTACGCAGCAGATTTGCCGGATGTCAGGATGGAGGGTGAGGATGCGGCCCAGGCTGTCGGCGCCGGCGCAGCGGTTCAGGGGGATGTGGGTGCAGAGAACGACGGGCCTTTTGGGAGGAACCGTCTTCAGGAGGTTTTCGAGCCAGGCCTTTTGCCGTCCGTTCAGCCCGCCGATATAATCGTTGCCTCGGTACAGGGATGCATCCTGTTCTTCGCGGACCTGCCGGCGGGGCAGGGTCCGGATGTTGTTGAGGATGATCCACCGGATGCCGCCGGCCATCCAGGTGGTGTCTTCGCCGTGAAGCCGTTTGCGGAAGGAGCTGAAGTCGCGCTCGCGGGCGGGGAGGGCTTTCCCGGGGCGGAGGCTGGCGGCCCGCTTGTAGAAGTCGCGGTCGTGGTCTCCGGGAACGCAAAGCCACGGGCAGGGGAGGGAGTCCAGGGTGGCCGCCGTGGGGGCGAGCAGTCCGGCGTCGTCCATCACGAGGTCGCCCATGAAGATGATTTGCGTCAAATCCGTTCTTTCCCGCAATTCCCGGTACAAGCCTTTCCGGGCTTTTCCGAGTTGCTCCATGTCGGAGACTTGCGGACCGCAGACAAAGGCGGTGCGACCGGATTTCGGACGGAACATTCCGCCCAGCGCCAGCACGAGCGCAAGCGTCAGAAACCCGTGGCGAAGCATCTCACTTGAACCATTTGTCCACCGCAGGAGCGGCGGCGGGGGTGCTGAAAACCATCACGCGGTCGTAGGTCTTCAACTGCGTGTTGCCGACCGCGATGAACGCCTCCGTGCCGCGGATGACGCCGCCGATAATGGCACCTTCCGGAAAATCAATGTCCTTGAGCGATTTGCCGGCAATGTGGCTGCCCTCGGCAACGACATATTCCAGGACTTCGGCGTTGGTGCCGTTCATGTATTGGATGGATTTGACTTTGTCGCTCAGCGTGAGGCGGAAAACCTTGGCGGCGGCGATCAGTTTGCGGTTGATGGTCGTGTCGATGCCCATTTCTTCCGCCAGACGCAGATATTCGAGGTTTTCTACATCCGCGATGGTTTTCGTGACGCCCAGGCTCTTGGCGGCGACGCAGGCGAGGATGTTGGTCTCCGCATTGTCGGTGACTGCGACGATGACATCACAGTTGCGGATGCCCTCTTCAATGAGCAGATCTGTATTACGGGCGTCTCCGTTGACGATTTTTACGCTGGCGGGCAGTTCTTCCGAGAGTTCGAGGCAGACATCGCGGCTCTTGTCGATAATCTTGACGTCCGGCGTCGTCGCGGCAATCTGTCCCGCGACCATGCGGCCGATGTTGCTGCCGCCCAGGATCATTACATGCCGGGCTTCCAGCATGGCGAGGCCCAGTTCGCGCAGGAGGGGCTCAAGGGATTCGCGGAGCGTGACCAGGTAAACGGTGTCTTTTTCCTTGAACTTGAAATCCGGACCGGGAATGATGGTCTCACCCATGCGGGAGACGGCTACGATGCGGAAATGGATGTCGAACCGGGTGGAAATCTCGCGGCTGAAATCAATGAGCCTGGCATCCAGGACGGGCGAGTCGGCATCCAGCTTGACGACGGACAGTTGCAGGCGTCCGCGGGCGAAATCAAGACTTTCCGAGGCTCCGGTATTCTTGAGGTTGCCGACGATTTCCTGCGCGGCGATTTGTTCGGGATAGAACAGCAGGTCGATGCCCATGTCCGTGAACAGGATGCGGTTGTCGTAGGAGAGGTATTCCTCGTTGCTGACGCGGGCGACGACCTTGGGACAGCCGAGTTTTTTGGCCAGCAAGGCACTGGCGAGGTTCAGGTGCTGCTGACTGGCGGAGTGGACGCCGACGAACAGGTCTGCCCGGGCCACACGGGCCTCTTGCAGCGTCTTGATGGAGGAGGAGTCTCCGCAGATCGTGACGAGGTCCGCCGTTTCCGCGATGCTTTCCAGACGCTCTTCCACGGGATCGATGAGCGTGATGTCGTTGCCGCCCGAAGCGGCCAGCAGTTTGGCCAGGTGCGAGCCGACCTCGCAGGCGCCGGCAATGATGATTTTCATAATCTGATATCCTTGTTGATAAATTCGTGGGCTTTCTCTTTTTTCCGCAGGGCAAGCGGTACCATCCATCCCCGGTAGCGTCCTCTGATGCCTACGGCCGTCCCTTTGCCGTCTTCCTCCGGTTCCAGATAGATCATTTTCTCACAGTCGCCTTTCATGATGCGTTCCAGGAGCCAGGCGGCGATGTCTTCCCGCCCCTCTTCTTTTATGTCCTTGCGGAGCGACTTGAATTCTTTGTGGGCCTCCCATACCGCACGGAACTTGTCTTTTTCTCCATGGGACAGATAGACGAGCGCGGAAAGTCCGTCGAGCACCATCCGCTTCCACACCAGCATCTTTCTTCCGATGAGACCCTGGACGGCCGCTTGTTCGCACAATTTTTCAATCAGTCCCATGTCTTGCTCTTCCAGCCACAGCCGGAAGGCATAGGACGGGGATATGCCGTCGGCCTCATCCGGAAGCATGAGCGCGACGGCTTCAAAGAAAAACAGCATCGCCCGGGTGCGCGCTTCATTTTTCCACAGCGTGAGCAGGTTGTTGCGGTAGTTGAGCCTGAGTTTCCAGGGGGAATCGGACGGGAGCGTGCCGCCGCCGACATGCCAGACCCGGCTGCGGGGGACATATCCGATGTCCCCTCCTGCCAGCCGGGCCCGCCAGCAGAAGTCGATTTCTTCAAAATGTGCGAAAAAACTTCCGTCGAATCCGCCCAGTGCCTTCCAGGCATCGGAGCGGACCATCATGCAGGCGCCGCTGCACCAGAATATGTTTTGCGGGATGTCGTACTGTCCTTCGTCCTTTTCCGTCCAGGAGAGGATGCGTCCGCGGCAGAAACTGTAACCGAAGCGGTCGATCAGTCCGCCCGCCGCACCGGCATATTCGAAACGGTCCCGCTCCTTGTAGCTGAGGATTTTGGGCCCGCAGGCGGCGCAGTCTTCGTGCAGGTCCATCCATTCTTCGAGGGCGAAAAGCCAGTCCCCTTCGACCAGGACATCCGAGTTGAGCAGCAGATAATACCGGGCGTCCGTGCTGGAGAGAGCCCGGTTGTAGCCTTCTGCAAAACCGTAATTGCGGGGAAAACACAGGACCTGGACGCGCCCTTCAAAGGTGCTTTCCACATAGGCGACCGAGCCGTCGATGGAGTTGTTGTCGGCTATCGTCACTCCTGCGTCGTAGCCTTCGAGGCTATGGAGCAGCGGGGCAAGAAAGCGTTTGAGGTGCTTCTCGCCGTTCCAGTTGAGGATGACGACGGCCGTTTTCATTATTTATTTGTCGTGACAGTGCCCCTTGCCCTTTCCGCAGCACCGGCCGTCGCCGTGTCCCTTTCCGCAACATTCGCCGTCGCCCTCGTCGCTGCATGAGCCGTCTTCGCCATGGCAACCGCCGCAGTTGCCGTGGCAGTTGGATTGCACATATTCGCCGTGCAGGCCTTCCTTCAACTCTTTTTCCGTGGCTTCGCGGATGGACACGACCTCTCCCGTGAAATGGAGGGTCTTGCCGGCCATCGGGGAGTTCAGATCCATCCTGACAGTCGCCTCGCTCACTTCCAGTACTACGCCGGGAACCATCTGGCCGGCCGAATTGACCAGGGGTACACGGGCACCGGCGCGCAAAAATTCTTCGATATAGTTTCCGTCCGGTCCTTTGAACATGTCCTTGGGCAGGTCGATGATGCGCTCTGGATCGACTTCTCCATAGCCTTCCGCAGGGGTGAGGGTAAATGCAAAACCGTCCCCGGCCGACTTTCCTTCGAGATTTTGTTCAAACTTCTCCAGCAGATTGTGGTTGCCGTGGATGTATTCAAGCGGTTTTTCCCGGGTGGCCCTGTCTGCAATCTGACCTTCCACCTCCAGTTCGTAGGTGATGGCTACGACTTTGTCTTTGCTGATTGTCATTGTTTCTTATGCTTATGCGTTAAATGTTACCTTGTCAAATGCCAGCGTCCCGATGGCGTCAGTCGTCTTGCCGGCGGCATCCGAGCCTGCTGCCCGAAACGCCCGGAACAGGGAAATCAGATTGCCGGTCACGACCATGCCGCTGACGGGCTCGGCCAGTTTCCCGTCACGGATTCTCCGTCCTTCGATGCCGAAGGAGAAATCTCCCGTGAGGGCGTTGCTGTTGCCTCCGTTCCAGTCCGTGACATAAATGCCATCCCGGATGCCGGACAGAATATCCGGCAAATTTACCTTTTTTTTCTGACAGTGCAAATAAGGGCGTACGGTCAGGCTGGCCGCTTCACTGACCGTCGCGGGGAGTCCGGTCTTTCGCGCGAGGGCGGTGGAGGCATAGAAAGCCCGGATGACGCCCCTGTCGATGAGGATGTGCCGGTGCGTGGCGACGCCTTCGCTGTCGAAGTATTGGCGGCTGTGGTGAAAACGGCGGTGGGGGCAGTCCGTGAGGGTGAAGTGGCTGGAAAAGACTTGTTCACCCAATCTGTGGCTGAGGAATGACTGGTCCCGGCGGACGGAGTCGGCTTTCAAGGCATTGAGCAGGGGATTGATGAGTCTGCCGGTTTTGCCCGCCTGTACGACCATCACGCCGGTAAACGCTTCGCAGGGCGCGGCACCGATGCGCTCCAGGCATTTTTGGAAGGCCCGCCGGCTGCATCGGCCCAGCCGCAGCCGTTTGAGGCGGGTGGCATATTCGTAGTCATATTGGGCATAGATGGCTCCCCGGCCGTCCCGGATGTTGACTTCACTCTCGACCATCCAGCCGCTGAGGCGTTTTTCGCCTTCAAAGCCGTCACTGTCGCAGAAGTAACTTTCAAAGGAAGAGCAACTGACGGTCACGACTTCGCTGATGAGCCGGACTCCCTTGCGGGCGGCGGCGCGGCGGAGTTGCCCGTAGCGACATTCGTCTTGCGCGAGGTGCATCAGGTCTTCGCGGGAGAAATCTCCGCACCGCTCATCATAATCGCCGTTGACGCCTTTCCCTTTGTACTTCGATGCTTTCGGCGGAAGGGTCTGGTCCGGGTCCGCTTCCAGTTCGGCGCAGAACGCGAGGTTTCGGCGTATCAGGGCGGAGAGGGCGCGGCGGCTGTCGAGGCGTCCCGAACGGAGATAACTCACGCGGTCGTTTTTATACAGGGTGATGATGAGGCTGCCACTGTCTTCGGAAGTGCTGCGCTGGACTTTGCCGTCCCGCCATTCGAGTGTCAGGTCGTGGCTGCTGACGAGCCGTACCGAGGCATGGTCCGCTCCCAGTTGCAGGGCCCGGTCGCGGCACCACAGGGCCAGGTCTTTTTTCTTTTTGTCCATAATCAGTCTCCTCCGATGGTCAGGCTGCCGATCAATACCGTGGGGATGCCGCAGCCCACCGGAACGCTCTGTCCTTTGCCGCAGGTCCAGGCATAGGGCGGAATGAGGGGGTCGTTGCCGACGGCGCGGATGTCCGCCAGGGCGCGCGGCCCGTTTCCGATGATGTTGATGTCTTTGACGGGCTGGCAGAGCCGTCCGTTCTCGATGATGTAGCCGCTGCGGACATAGAAGGTGAAATCACCTTCGCCGATTTTGACTTCTCCGTTGGAAAAATCATCCACATAGATGCCTTTTCTGACGGAGGCGATGATGTCTTCCGGTTTGTCCTTGCCTCCCTCCATATAGGTGTCACGCATACGGGGCAGGGGCGGGTAAGTGTAGTTTTCCCGCCGGCCGTTCCCAGTCGGCTCCACACCGTAGCGGGCGGCGCTCAGGCGGTCGTGCAGGTAACTGGTCAGGATGCCGTCGCGGACCATCCAGGTCTTCTGCCCCTCCACGCCCTCGTCGTCGTACCGGCAGGCGCCCCGGCTCCCGGTCCGGGTCCCGTCGTCGAGGATGGAGATGCCCTTGGGCGCGACCTGGCAGCCCATCTTATCGGCGAAAATGGATTCGCCCGTGATGTTGAAATCCGCCTCGAAAGCATGTCCCATCGCTTCGTGCAGCAGGATGCCCGAGGCGCCGGCTCCCATCACCACGCTCATCGTGCCGCCCTTGGGGCGCCGGGCACGGAAACGGTCGTCCAGATTTTTCGTGAGGTCCCGGACCACTTCCCGGATAAGGTCTTGCGAAAGCACGGACGCATCCAGCCGGAAACTGCGGGAGGTGCTGCTGACGATTTTCTCTCCCTTGTCGGCGAAGACGGCGCTGGCGGACAGTTCGACAAGGGGGCGGCGGTCGCAGCGCAATTCCTCCAGGGAGTTGTACATCAGGATGTCGCTGTGGGAGTACCCGAGATAGAGGCTGATCTGTCCGGCCCGGGCATCGGCATCCCGGATGGCGGCTTCCGTCCTGCGCAGGAAGTCTGCGGCCGCGGCGGCCGGATGCTGTTCCCAGCCGTCCTGCCCGGAATAGGCCGGCGGGGGCGGGTATGAGCGGCGGGCATAGGTGTATTTGCCGGGTGTTTCCGCGATGAGGGCGGCATTGCGGGCGGTATGCAGCATGTCGGCCAGGCGGGTGGTCTCGCAATAGGCATATCCCGTCCGTTCGGCGCTGAGCGTG
>CAMNQO010000005.1 GCA_946549475.1 uncultured Bacteroidales bacterium | reverse complement strand
AACAAAGTTATGCTGATCGGTAACGTGGGAAAGAAACCGGAAATCCGTTACCTTGAGAGTCAGGGCGGAGCAAATCCCGCCCCCAAAGTGGCTACCTTCCCGCTTGCGACGACCGAACGCTTCCGCGACCGGAGCGGAGAGATGCGCGAGAACACGGAGTGGCACAACATCGTCGCCTGGCGGCAACTGGCTGACCTCGCCGAAAATTACATCGGCACGGGCACGCAGATTTATGTCGAAGGACGCCTGCGCAGCCGCAGTTGGGACGGTCAGGACGGCCAAAAACACTATATCACCGAAGTGGTGGCCGACAGCATCCAGTTGCTCGGCAAGAAGGGGGACAATCCCGCCACCGGCGCCCAGGGAGGCTATGCCGCTCCGCAACCCTCCGTACAGCCGCAGGCAGCGCAACAGCCCCAGCAGCCCCGGCCGGTCGTCAATATCGGCGTGGGCGTATCGGCGGCCGCTCCCGTGCAAAGTCCCGCCGACGCTTCTGCCGAAGACGACAGCGACGACCTTCCTTTCTGACCCCGGCCACATTGAATCTGTATTAACCGAAAGTCTGTCATGACACTGCTGAGAGATTCCAAAAAGACGCGCTGGGCCATGTTGCTCGCGGTCTCTTTTCTGATGTTCGCCACCTATATTTGCAGCGACAACATTTTTTCCGTAGAGAAAACCCTCACCGGCCCGGCGCAGGCCCTGGAGCCCGGCGCACTGCCCGGCTACGAAGTCACCCCGGTCGAATACGGCAACCTGGCCGGCGCTTATTCCATTTTCAATGTCTATCTGCTGATGCTGATTTTCGGCGGTCTGATTCTGGACAAGATGGGCATCCGCTTTACCGGTGTCATGAGCAGCCTGCTGATGGTGGTCGGCATCGCGATGACCTGTATCGCTTTCTATCAACTGCGCAGCCAGCTGGACGGTGGTGCGGCCATCCCGGTCATTTCTTCCTTTCTGGGGGAGATGCGTGCGCCCGTATTCTGGTCGGTCATGGGAATCGGTGTTTTCGGAGTCGGTGCCGAAATCGCCGGCATCACCGTCACCAAAGTCATCGCCAAATGGTTCCTGGGCTATGAACTGGCCCTCGCCATGGGCTTGCAGCTGGCCCTCGCCCGTCTGGGTACCGGTCTCGCTTACGGCCTCACGCCTCTCGTTGTCACGCACACCGGCGGCAATGTGGGGCTCGCCATCCTCATCGGCCTGGTCATGCTGGTGCTGGGCTTTGCCGTATTTGTGATTTACACCGTCTTTGACAAGAAACTCGACCAGCAGCTCAAAGAGGCGGGTGCGCAGGAGCAAAACGCCTCTTCCGAGGATGAATTTCATTTCAAGGACATTCTGGAAGTCTTCAAGAATCCCGCATTCTGGATGATTGCCGTGCTTTGCCTGCTCTTCTATGCCGCCGTCAATCCCTTCCTGAAGTATTCCACGGGCATGATGGTGGACAAGTTCCGGATGAGCCAGCAGCTGGCCGGCCTGTTCCCGATGATCCTGCCGATGGGCTGTATCGTGCTGACCCCGCTTTTCGGCGGCATTTATGACAAAAAAGGACACGGCGCAGACCTGATGATAGCCGGTGCCATCATCATTACCGGCGTGCATCTGCTGTTTGCCGCGCCTTTCGTCAATCAGGCCTGGATGGCCATCATTCTCATGGTGATGCTCGGCGTGGGCTTTGCCATGCTTCCGTCCGCCATGTGGCCCTCCATCGCCAAGATTATGCCCGCCAAACTGCTCGGGACGACGATGGCCCTGACCTTCTACATCCAGAATATCGGCTTCCTCTTTGTCCCGAAAATCATTTCTTCCATCAAGGAGAGCAGCGGCAACAACTACACCAGCGTCATGCTTTTCTTCGCGGGGCTGGGGGTCGTGGCTCTGCTGATTGCGTTGGGCGTCAAAGTGCTGGATAAGAAGAAACATTATGGCCTGCAGGTTCCCAACATCAAGAAGTAAACCAAGAGCGCAGCCGATCAATGCTTGAAAACATCCAATCCCCGGAAGATCTGAGGCAATGCGACGAATCCTGTCTGGGGGCCGTCTGCACGGAACTCCGGGATTATATGGTCGCGTGCTGCGCGACCAATCCCGGGCATCTGGGAGCCAGCCTGGGTGCCGTGGAATTGATCGTAGGCATACACTATGTCTATCAGACCCCCTTGGATAAGGTCGTTTTCGATGTCAGCCACCAGGCATACGCGCATAAGATCCTGACCGGCCGCCGCGAGGCGTTCCGCCGCAACCGCATGAAGGACGGTATCAGCGGCTTTACCCGGATGGACGAAAGCCCTTATGATGCGTTCGGGGCCGGACATGCTTCCACTTCCATTTCTGCCGCGATGGGGTACGCCGCCGCCGCAAGAATGAGGGGAAGCGATGAAAAGACCATCGCCTTTATCGGGGACGGCGCCTTGACCGGCGGCATGGCTTACGAGGGGCTCAACAATGCCGGCATGGGGGGAGAGGATATTCTCATCATCCTCAACGACAACAATATCTCCATAGACAAAGGCATCGGTGCCGTTCACGATTATCTGCTGAAAATCACGGCCAGTCCGCGCTACAACCAGACCAAGGACAAGTTGTGGAACTGGCTGGGCGAGGGCCGTTTCAGGCGCTTGGTGCAGAAGATTGTCCGCACGACCAAGACCTTTTTTGTCCGTTCTCCGAAAGGCGGTTTTTTCGAATCGCTGGGCTTTCGTTATTTCGGCCCCATCGACGGCAACAACATACGCGAAGTGGTCGATACCTTGCGCCGTCTCCGGTGCATCAAGGGCCCCAAGATTCTGCATGCCATCACCACCAAAGGCAAAGGCTATACGCCGGCGGAGGAGGATCAGACTACCTGGCATGCGCCCGGTCTGTTCGATCCGGTCAGCGGCAAAAGAACAGCCGCCGCCAAGGGCCGCGACCGTTATCAGGATGTCTTCGGAGAAGTGTTGCTGGAACTGGCCCGCCGGGACGGGCGCATCGTCGGCATTACGCCGGCCATGGCCTCCGGCTGCGGGATGAACCTGCTCGCCGCGCAGATGCCGGAGCGTTTCTACGATGTGGGCATTGCCGAGGAGCATGCCGTCACCTTCAGTGCCGGATTGTGCGCGGGGGGAATGATTCCTTTCTGTAACATCTATTCCACCTTCTCACAGCGGGCGTACGACCAGATTATCCATGACTGCGCCTTGCAGCATCTGGGCGTCATTTTCTGTTTCGACCGGGCCGGCCTGGTGGGCGAGGACGGTGCCACGCATCATGGGACGTTCGACCTAGCGGCGTACCGGAGCGTGCCGGATGTCGTCTTGGCCGCCCCTTCGGATGAGCGCGAATTGAAAAATATGATGTATTCCGCCATCCATCACCGGGGCGGGCCGTATATCATCCGTTACCCCAGGGGCTACGGAGAAGGCGTCGAATGGCGGGATGCACCTTTCACCTTGTTGGAAACGGGCAAGGGACGTGTGGTCGCGGAGGCGGAAAATCCGTTTGTCAATATCGTGGCCGAAGGCCCTTGCGTGGGAGAGGCCGTCCGGGCGGCGCAACGCCTGGGGCGTGAGGGCATTCTTGTGCGCGTGGTGGATATCCGTTTCCTTAAACCGCTTGACGAGGCTCTTCTGGAGCGGGTTACGGGTGATTGCCCGCGCCTGATTACGGTGGAGGACGGCTGCCTTAAAGGCGGTCTTTACGGAGCCGTGTGCGAATGGGCGGCACAGCGGAACGGCGCCGCCCGCGACCGGGCGGATGCGGCGGGGACCGGCCTGCGGGTTGAAGGTCTGGGAATCCCGGACAAATTCATCGCCCAGGGGACCCAACAGGAACTCCGCCATGACTGCGGCATCGATGCGGACGGCATCGCGGCGTGTGTCAGGACGCTTCTGGCCCGGCCCTGAATCCGCTTATTCGTTCAGCCAGGAACCCAGTTGCTGATAGATGGTCTTGGCCATATAGTCCATGCCGTTGGAGTCGGGGTGGACGATATTGCCCTCGTATTTGGTCAGCGGGGAAGTCCCTCTGAAGCCGTTCAGCGCCAGGAAGTCCACATATTTGGCTCCATAGTGCGCGGCGATGGATTTGATGGCGGATTGCATGCCGGCGCTCACGCAGTCGCCGATGATGCAGACGATTTTGGCGGAGGGGTAGCGCAGTTTGATCATTTTGACCAATTTGACATAGGCCGAGCAGAAAGTTGAAAAGTCGAGGGCTTCCGCCTCGGCCAGACTCTGGCAGGCATCCGCTGTCAGATACAGGGCGCTGAGGGCGGCGGCGGAAGGTGCGGAAGCGGAGTTCATCGCCTGGCCGGCAATCAGTTCTTCGGAAGCGCCGTAGGAAGTGATATGCCCCAGATCGTTGGTGCCGCCGTGGATGAAGACGATGTCGGGATTGCCTACGCCTTTGAAATAGATGAAACGGGTGCAGAAGTCCCAACTGTACCAGTACTGGGAAGAATAATTGGTCGCGGTCGTATTTTGGACGACGGTTGTATTGCCGCCCGAAATGTTCATTTCAAAACGGGCGTTGGGCATATAGTCGTATATCAGGCGATACCACCAGGTCTGATTGACCGAAGTGATGTCTTTGGTCGGATAGTGGGCTGAACAATAGTGTCCTCCCACATTGTCCGTCTGAATCCATCCTCTGTAGGTGGAAATGGAGTCACCGATGATGCTGATGCGTTTTTTGGCGATGACGGGCTGTGTGTCGGCCGGAAGGCCTTGCAGCGTGGGATAACCGTCGGAGGAGGTGATCCATTCGCCGGCACCGGACAGGGAAGCCGCGCCGCCTTGCAGTTTGGCCAGGAGCGTACCGTCGGTCATTTGGGCCACCGTATAGCCGACGCAGTCCGTCATGACCTGGTTGCTGTCCGAAGCGGGACCGAAAGCGAGCGTCTTGTTGTAGTGGCAGCGGGTCATGGTGGCGGCGGCGGAGGCGCGGCCGATGATGTTGCCATAGTATGTCAGGGACGAGGAGGTGACCGGTGAGCCGCAGAACAGGATTTCAGCCGGCGAAGCCCCGCTGAAGCAGTTTTCAAACGAATGGGATGCCGTGTTGGAATATCCGACGAGACCTCCTTCGCCCAGAATCGCGGAACTGCTGGTCGAGTTGACGGATGCCGGGCGGCTGAAACTGTTGGTCAGCGAAATGGCTCCGTTCCCCTGGAAATAGCCGCAGATGCCTCCGGCAAGCGAGTAATTGTAACCGTTGGCGCCTGTCGCAACGATGGTCGCCCCGATGCAGGCGGAATTGGAGATCGTCCCGCTCTCCCCGGCGTTGGTCGCGTTGAGCAGGCCCACGATGCCGCCGACCTGATACAGGCCGCGCACCGTACCGTAACAGGCGCAATGGTCGAGGGTTGCCGCATAGGTCTTGGCTGTATTGTTGGTCGCCACGCTGCCGACGATGCCGCCGACATTGTAATTGCCGGAACTGACGGTGGAGACATTGCTTTGCAGGCATGAAGAGACCGTTCCCCGGTACACGATGGCTGCGATGCCGCCGGCGTTCCAGTTGGTAGCGGTCACATTGCCCTCGCAGATGCAGCCGGTGATGGTCGCGTTATCGCCGCCGAGCGAGGCCGCAATGCCGCCGACATAGTAGTTGCCCTGTACGGATGAACCGGCTTTGAAAATACAGTTTTCGACATGGGCGTCTCCGTCCAGGGTCGCCACGATACCGCCGACATGGTTGGAAACGGCGATGACGGTCCCCTTGAAACTGCATCCGCTGATTGTCGAGGCGTTGGCCCGGCCGGCGAGGCCGGCCGTATAAGATTTGTTGTCCACATTGCCCGTCGAGTTGATTTTCCCCGTGACCGAGCAGTTTTCCATCGTTCCCTTGTAGAGATAGCCGACGACGCCGGCGGCATAACCGTAAGCGGTCCGGATATCGACGCCGACAAGATTGATGTTGCGCAGGACCGTATTGGTGCCGCAGTTGCCGAAAAGGGCCGCCGCCTGCTCCTGAGTGTTGTCGATGGTCAGGCTGCTGATGGGATAAGTGCCTCCGTCATAGACTCCCTTGAAGTTGGCGGAGGAACTGATGCCGATGGGGGTGAAATTGGGGAACAAGGTCAGGTCGATGGGGGCGACTTGCCGGTAACAGGCGGTCTGGAAGGCGCTTTCACCGACATTGACCCGAGCGGCCAGTTCGACCAGATCTTCGGCGGAAGAAATCAGATACGGATCGTCCGCCGTGCCTTTACCGCCGCTGAAGCGGTATTCTTCTTCGGTATAACTGTCCAGGCCGGCCTCCGCACTGCCGGGCTCGAATGTCAAAGCCGGCATCAAGGAAATCCTGCCTTTCTGCAGGGTGACGGCGCTATGCTTGACGGCTCGCAGAATCCGGTCTTCCGTGCTGACGAACTGGACATTGAACCCTTTGCTGAACTCGCCGGGAGGGACAACCACATAAATGTCGAGGGGTGTCGTCCCGAGGGCGATGCCGCCGAGTTCGACGCTGACGCTGCGGGAACTCTCGTCCGTCGAGATGCCGGCAAGGGTGAGGGCCTCGTCATCCAGGGTAAAAAGGCCGGACACTTGCTCCCCGTTTCCTCCTTGGAAAACAACGCTTTTCAGGGAGGCGTCCGAAGAGCCCCGGGTGATGGAAAAGCGTACCACGGCACAGAGGTTCCTGAGCGTCATGTCTTCCTGTGCAGAGCCGATGCAGGCGGCGGCAGGAGCGAAACCGCTCGCAAAAGTCCCTTCGGCCCAGGCCTGGGTAGAAGGCAACATCAGGGCTCCTTCCTGATACATAGAGGCGGGATAGACGATATGGTAAGGATAGGACAGGAGCGCGTCAAAAGTGAAGGCTGCGCTGCGGGAGCCCGTCACGCCGGAAAGGGGACGCGATGCGACACCGTTGACACTGACCTGGTCTCCATCCGTCCAGAGAACTTCGCGTATGCCTTCCGCAGATGCCGGAGAAAGCGTGGTTTTCACCTCCTCCAGACTCTTTTGGGACTCCAGGACAAGCACGGTGGTCCCGGGTTCCGGACCGGGTACGGAGGGCATGTGGGCCGAATCGGATGTTTCTTTATGGGCACAAGAAAGAAGGGACAGGGTGCAGCAGCCAAGGATGATGGCCTGTTTCATTTTCATGATGACAATCAAATTAAAGTAAATCCTTACAAATGTAGGGAAAAAATCGGGAATCCTACAAATTCTCTTTCCAGATATAGACTTTGTCGCCCCGGTGCAATCTGGGGGAAGGTGCGTTGCCGGGCCGTGCCGCCGCCTCGAATACCCCGGGCGGGACGGCGATGGAGCAGTATTCTCCTTTTTGCGCGCTTGTGACGGCCTGCTGGCCGACGCGCAGTTGGCTGACCTTCATTTCTACCACGCCCGTCGTGGCTCCGATGAAAAGAATCGTATCGCCTTGCGTGAGAGGGACGGTCTCGGGGAGGATTTCGGCTACGCCGATCCGGGCAAACCAGTTGGTGACTTTTCCGCAATAGATTTTGGTGCGGGAAGCCCGGTTGCCGTAGGCTTCGCTCCATTCTCCCAGCCGGGCGCCCTGGTAGTAGCCGTCCCAGAATCCCCGGTTGAAGACGGTGGCCAGTTCGTCTTTGAGAGCGGCCGCCAACTGCGGTGTAAAGGCCTTCGGCGCGGCCGGCGCCGTTACGGATGTGAGAGCCGGGTGCGCAGACCGGGCGCTGCTGGCGGCCTGGCGGTCTTGGCAGACGGCATCGGCGGCCCGGCGGTAGCAGCGGGCGCAGGTCCTGACATACTCGGCGCTGCGGGCGCGTCCTTCAATCTTGAACACCTGTACGCCGGCATCGATGATTTGATCGACAAACTCTATGGTACACAAGTCCTTGGGGGACATGATGTACTGGTTGTCCACCTCCAGCGCATAGCCTGTTTCCACATCGGTCACATCGTAACGCCGCCGGCAGACCTGGTAGCAAGTTCCCCGGTTGGCGGAAGCCCCATGCTCGTGGAGGCTCAGGTAACATTTGCCGCTGACGGCCATGCAGAGCGCTCCGTGGACGAACATCTCCAGGCGGATTTTCTGTCCCGACGGCCCGCAGATGTTTTCGTTTTCGATGGCTTCATGAATGGTGCGGACCTGCGGCAGACTCAATTCCCGTGCCAGCACGACTACATCGGCGAACTGTGCGTAGAAGCGCAGGGCTTCGATGTTGGAGATGTTGAGCTGGGTGGAAATATGCACTTCGAGACCGAGCGAGCGGGCGTACGAAATGGCGGCCATGTCGGAGGCGATGATGGCGTCGATGCCGGCGTCCCTGGCCGCTTCCAATGTCTTCCGGGCCTCTTTCAACTCGTTGTCATAGAGGACGATGTTCAGCGTAAGATAGGATTTGACACCGTTTTCCCGACAGATGGCGCATACCCGGGGAAGGTCTTCCAGGGAGAAATTATTGGCCGAGTGCGAGCGCATGTTGAGCGTCCCTACGCCGAAATAAACGGAGTCCGCCCCGCCTTGAATCGCCGCCCGCAAACATTCAAAATTGCCGGCAGGCGCCATGATTTCGATTTCTTTCCGCTTCATGCGGCAAAGATACGGGTTAAATTTGAAATGTTAAAAATGAATGATTATTTTTGCAGTTCATTTAGAATGACGATGCGATGACCTATTTTTCTGATACATGGGATACCCTGGACGGACTTCTTTCCGGCCGGAGTGCGGTGTTTGCCGTCTGTGACGAGAATGTCAAACCGGCGGGAGCCGCGCTCGGGCGTTGCAAAAGCGGGAAAATCCCCGTCAAGTATGTGCGCGTCAGCGAGCGGCAGAAGGACATGAAACTGGTGTTGGAGATTTGTGGCTGGCTCTTGGATAAGGGGGCGGACCGCAATGCGCTGGTGCTGGCCATCGGCGGGGGCATTACGAGCGATCTCGTGGGCTTTGCCGCCAGTATCTACAAGCGTGGCGTGAAGGCGGCTTATGTGCCCACCACCCTGCTTGCACAGGTGGATGCGGCGATCGGCGGCAAGACCGGCGTCAATTTCAGGAATTATAAAAACATGCTCGGCACCATCGTGGAGCCCGAGTTTACCTTTGTCTGTTCCGCCTTTCTCAAGACCCTTCCGGAGCCGGTTTTCCGCCAGGGGGTGGCCGAACTGCTGAAGGCTTTTCTGATTGAGAATCAGAACGACAATTACCGCAAGGCTGTCCGGTATTTCAGCGGCATCACTTCTTCCACCCAATACCAGGACAGCACGCTCTTGCTTCCTTATATCCAAAGCGCGGCGGCGGTCAAAGAAAAAATCGTCGCCGAGGACCTGTATGAGTCGGGCTTGCGGCGGGTGCTCAACCTGGGCCATACCTTCGCGCACGGCATCGAACATCTGTCGCGCAAATGGCGCCTGCTGTCCAGGCCGGAGCCCATTCCCCACGGGGATGCGGTCGCGATGGGCATTGTCCTGGCCGCGCGGCTGTCCCGCAAAACGGGCCTTTGCGCCGAGCCTCTCGACGAACAGTTGCGGGAAGACTTTCTGTCTTGCGGACTGAAAGCGGACTGTCCCTATTCGCCCAAAGAAATTCTCAAGGCGGCCAGGACCGACAAGAAAGCCGAGGGAGAGATTCTGCATTTCGTCCTGCTGCGCGGCGTAGGGGATGTGACGGTCAAGGATCTGAAAATTTCCGAGGCTATCCGGGCTTTTGAAAACGAGTAAGTCATCATGATTTGTGTCAGCATACAAAACAAGAATTGCGAAGAGATTGTCTCGCTGCTTTCCCGTGTGGAGATGGCGGAGATCCGTCTGGACCGCTGTCTTTTGAGCGAGGAGGAAATCGAAGAAGTCTTCTCCGGCGATACGCCGACGATTGCCACCTGCCGCATCGGCGGAGCGGTCACGGCGGAGACGGCGCGCAGGCGGTTGTCCGCCGCCATCAAGGCCGGTGCTTCCTTTGTCGATGTGGAAATTGAGGCCCCCAAGTCACTGGCGACGACCTTGCGGACGCTGGCCCGGGAATACGGCACACGCTACATCCGTTCCTGGCATGATTTCGAGGGGACGCCGTCGGTCGAGGCGCTCAAAGCCATGGTGGAAAAGTGTCTCTACCACGGGGCCGAACTGGTCAAGATCGTGACGACGGCCCACTCACAAGCGGATGCAGTGCGGGTGTTGTCGCTCTATGAAGAGACCCTATGGGCCGATGCGGACCGCCGCCCGTCCCGCGGGAGTCTCATCGCCTTTGCCATGGGCGGGGAAGGTCGCGCTTCCCGCAAGGATTGTCTCGCCCTGGGGGCTCCCTATACCTATGCCGCGCTGACGCCGGAAGAGGCTACGGCTCCCGGACAATGGGCGTATGATGCGCTCTGCCGGGCTGTATATGGATCGCGTGTCCCGACGATGCGCGACGGTGTTGGCGCGGATGAAGGAACGGTTGCGGGCGGGGGCCCGGCCGGTGCCTGTTCTCCGGCGATACCTTGCTCGAAGAGTTTTGCCCAACGTGCCATTATCGCCGCGGCGCTGGCGGAAGGCACTTCCGTCCTGACGGGCTACACGCCCTGCCGGGACAATGAAGCGGCCCTGGCGGTCGCTGCGAGCCTGGGGGCGACGGTGCTGCGCGAGCCGTCGGCGGACGGCCCCGGTGAGACTTTGCGCATTACGGGGGTGTCCGCCCGCAAAGAAGTACTGCCCTTACAACGGCTGTTTACCGGCGAGTCCGGCTTGCTGACCCGGATGATGATTCCTCTTTGCGCGATGCTCTCCCATGATGCCGTACGCATCGACGGGGAAAAAACCCTGTTGAAAAGGCCTCTGGCAGGTGCGAAAGATATGCTTGACGCTTTCGGGGCCCGCCTTGAGAACCTGGAACGCGAGGAGGGTGCCGTGCCGCCGGCCGGTGCCGGAGCGGATGCCGTGCAGTCCGGCAGCACCGGAGAGTCTCCCATGGGCACGGGCCGGGGCGAGGCGCAGGTCCCGTTGCGGGTGAAAGGTCCGCTCGGCGGCGGTCGCGTGGACATTTCCGGAAAGAACGGCTCGCAACTGATTTCCGGCCTGCTGATGGCCCTTCCTTTGGGCGGGAAAAACACCACGCTCTCGGTCAGCGACCCCAAGAGCATCCCGTATCTGTTCATCACCCTCGATGTGCTCAAGCATTTCGGCATCCGCATCGGCAGTGAGTTGCTGGGCGGTCAGGATTTCATCGACAACGAGGGCGACTGGAACCGCTGCACCGGCATTATTTTCAAGATTAAGGGCGGAGCCGCCTACAAAGCCTGTGAGATGCCCTTGGAGGGCGATTGGAGTGCGGCTGCCAATTTCCTGGTCGCGGGTGCCATCTTCGGGGCCGGCGGCGGGAAGCGCCTCGGTGCGGCGGCCCCCTTGGTGCTGCGTGGTCTGGACACCACCTCGTTGCAGGCAGATTTGAGCATCATGGATGTGCTGATGGATTGCGGAGCCTCGCTGAGCCAACTCGACGGAGACCGGGGCGAACTGGTGGTACAGCGGGCACCCTTGCAGGCTTTTCGTCTCGATGCCAGCCATTGTCCCGACCTGTTCCCCATTCTGGCCGTGCTGGCTGCTTTCTGCGAGGGCGAAAGCCGCATCGGAGGCGTGGGGCGTCTGGCCCACAAGGAGAGCGACCGCGGGAAGGCCATCGTGGAAATGCTCACGCAAATGGGGGTTGCGGTACGCCTCGAGGGCGATGAAATGGTGATAGAAGGATTGTCACTGACCCGCAGGGTACTCGGCGGCCGTCTTTTGCGGGGTGGAAATTACACCTCTTGCGACGACCATCGGATGGTGATGGCCCTCAAGGTCGCGTCCCTGGGCGCGGACAGCCCCATTGTCATAGACAACGAAGCCTGTGTGGAAAAATCTTTCCCCGGCTTTTTCGATAGTTTTCAACAGTATCTGGCATGAATACCTTTGGTAGAAATTTTGTCGTTTCTCTCTTCGGGGAGTCCCATGGCGAGGCGATAGGCGTCGTCTTGGACGGAGTTCCGGCGGGGCTTCCGCTCGGCGTGGAAGATTTCGGACATGACATCAGAAGACGCAAGAGCGGCGGCAAGGGCACGACCCCGCGCATCGAGGCCGACGAGCCGGTGATTTTGAGCGGTGTGTATGAGGGGCATACGACCGGCGCACCGCTGGCGGTTCTTTTCAAGAACACCAATACGCGCAGCGGCGATTACGAGATTTTGCAGCAGGTGCCCCGTCCCGGGCATGCGGATTTTGTGGCGGACGTCAAATTTGACTCCTTCAACGATCCGCGCGGCGGCGGTCATTTTTCCGGCAGGCTGACGCTCCCCATCGTGGCCGCCGGGGTCGTGGCCAAGAAAATCATCGCTTCCGTGCTGGACAATGACGGAGAAGAGCCGAAGAAGGCGGGCGCCAGGGCTTCCGACCCCGCTCCTTGTACGATCAAGGCAAGCATCGTGGAACTCGGCGGCATCCGTCGCGGGAATCATTCCGAGACGCGTTGGCGCGATGCCCTGGATGCCGCTGCGGCGGAAGGGGACTCGCTCGGCGCCGTGGTGGAATGTGTCATCAGCGAGGTGCCGGTCGGACTGGGTGAGCCGTTTTTCAATTCGCTCGAATCTTGTATTTCCCACGCGATTTTCGCCATCCCCGGCGTGCGCGGGATCGAGTTCGGTGACGGTTTCCGCGCCGCGGCAATGAAGGGGTCGGAGCATAACGATCCTTTCGGCCCGGACGGACGCCCCGTCAAGAACGGGGCGGGCGGTATCAACGGCGGCATCAGCAATGGCGAAGACATCGTTTTCCGCGTCGCCTTCAAGCCGACCTCCAGCATCGCCAAGGAGCAGCAGACGCTCAATTTCGTGACGGACAAGATGACGGCGCTTTCCGTACCGGGACGTCACGATGTGTGTTTTGCCTTGCGTGCCCCCGTTATTGTAGAAGCCATGGCCGCCCTTGTGTTGGCCGACCAACTCGTTTAAGATGATGACCGGAAAGATTGCCCAAGACCTCGATGACTTCAGGAAATTCCTCCGGAAGCATGCCCTGAAAGCCACCCCGCAGCGCCTGGCCGTCCATGAAGCGATGATGGCCATGGGGCATGCCTGCGCCGACCAGGTGGTGGATTATATTCACGAAAACAGAGGAGAGTCCATCACGAAAGCCTCGGTGTATAATATTTTGCGCGAACTCGCCCTGCTCGGGCTGTACGGCTACCGGGCGAGCCGGACCAACAAGATGTTTTTCGATGTCAATGCTTTCGAACATCCGCACATGTATGATGTGGAGAACAATGTGTACCGGGATATCATGGATGATGACCTGGTGAGCATCGTGGATGATTTTCTCGGACGCAAGAAGTTCAAGGGATATACTGTCGAGGGGTTTGACATCCAGATTTTGGTGCGGCCTACGCGCCGCAAGTACAAGACGGCTTCCGGCAAGACCATCACCCAGGTCAGCAGTCCGTCCGGACGCAAGAAAATCGCCTCGCGCAAGACAACCCGCCGATAGCGGACCTGATGGCTTGCCCCTTTCCGTCCGATAGCCGTGACTCCTGAATGAAAAGATCCTACATTCCCATCCCGGACCCCGCTCCCTTGCCCGAGGGAGAGGACATCGATATCGACGCCCTGCTGGGGCGTTGGGCGGACGGCTCGTGGGACTTGCTGTGCATCATGGGGCCGACGGCTTCGGGCAAGACGCGCTACGCCGTGTCGCTGGCGCGGGCGTTCAACAAGCGTCTGCCCGCAGGCTGCCATTGTGAAATTTTGAGCGCGGATTCCCGTCAGGTGTACCGGCGGATGGATATCGGTACGGGGAAAGACCTCGATGAATATGGCGAGATTCCCGTCCATCTGCTCGATATTGCCGAGCCGGGTACCGAGTACAATGTCTATGCCTATCAGAGCGACTTTGCAAAGGCTTATGCAGACATTCGCTCGCGTGGCTGCCTGCCCATCCTCTGCGGCGGTTCCGGCCTTTATGTCGAAGCGGTCACTTGTGCCTACGATTTTGGCAAGGATGCAGGCCCCGGCAAGAATGCGGCCTTGCCTGAAGGTCTGCCCGCCAGGACATATTATATCGGCACGCTGGTGTCCCGCGAAGAGCGTCGTACACGCATTGCCCGCCGCCTGGACGAGCGGCTTTTCGGGGGGATGATCGAAGAAGTCCGCGGCCTGCTGGATGGAGGCGTTCCGTCCGAAGCGCTCATCCGCTATGGTCTGGAATATCGTTTTGTGACGCAATACCTGCTGGGCGAAATTTCTTACGAGTATATGCGGGAGCGTCTGTACATCGCCATCTGCCAGTTTGCCAAACGCCAGATGACCTGGCTGCGGGGCATGGAAAAGGACGGCATCGTCATCCACTGGACCAAGGTGTAAAGAGACTCCGTCCGTCGCCGTGCCGGCGCGTTGATGCGGCTGCATGGGCGCTTGTTTATAAAAATTTTGCAGAATTGACAAAAAAGACTAACTTTGCAGTCCCTTTTGCAGCAAGGTGTTCCTTTGCTACATCTGGAAGGCCAAATTGAGATATGGTGTAATGGTAGCACTACAGATTCTGGCTCTGTCAGTGAGGGTTCGAATCCTTCTATCTCAACTTTTACAGCCTGGTGCTTGCGCCCGGTTTTTTGACGGAGCGCGTTGTGAGTTACTCACAAAAGCGCTTGAGGCAAAAAACCGTAGTCGGCGGAGCCGACGAGGCTGTAAAAAGATCCGCCCGCCGCAGGCGTGAAGGATAGCGTGAGCGAAGCGAACGGAATCCTTTTTCACCTCGGCTGTCGGTCTTCACGGCGGGGTAGCTCAGCTGGTTAGAGCGTCGGATTCATAATCCGGAGGTCGTGGGATCGTGACCCACTCCCGCTACAAAACCGTAATTACATATCTCACCATACACCTCCGGCGCTTTACACAGCGGCGGTTTTTCATTTTTTCGGATAGAAGGGATGACAACCCTCTCGGGGCAACTTGATTCGAGCCCTGAAGTCAGCGTCGCAGGCTGGCTTTATTCCAGATGGCCTCGAAATACATATTGCTCAAAGAAGTCGGTGTAGCGACGGGAGTGGGTGTCGGTGCCGGTGCGGTCGTATAGGCCTTGGGCGTCGAGGAGCCGGGCGCGTTGCCGGACGGCGGGGCCGTAGAGGCCTTCCAGCGTACCCAGGTTGCGCTGAAACTCCACGCCGAGGTCTTTGAAACGGAGGTAGTCGTCCCCGGACAGATACAGGTAGCGTTCCGGGTGGGCCAGCACGGGCTGCCAGCCTTCCTTGATGAGTGAGCGCATTTCATCCAGCGCGACGAGGTTGCCAATCTTTTCGGGCTTGCTGATGGGCAGTTCGATGAGCAGATGATTCCCGTCCCAGGGCATCAGCCAGCCGTTGGCCCGTGCTTCGGGCCAGGTCTCGGGAATGATGCGGTATTCCATCGACGGGACGAGTTCCAACGGGATGTCCCGTCGTGACAATTCTTCACGCAATAAGGTGCAGGCGGCATTGACGCTGGCCGGTGTGTTGCGGAATTGAAACGAGCGGTGGGAGGTGCAGATGGCGCGGCCATACCCGAATTCCACCAGTTTGCCCGCCAGAAAAACCGCTTCCTCCAGTGTCTGTGCCCCGTCATCGATACCGGGCAGGATGTGACAGTGACAATCGGTTTTCATGGGCAGATGTTCACGCGCTCATACGGCCGACCCTTATTGGAGGATGCTGGAGATATGCTTCTGCAAATCCGCAAGGGTATAGAGGCCGTCACGGTTGGCGGGCAGCCCTTTCAGGCTGAGGGGCAGGGCGATGGGCGGCGCATTGAGCGTCAGCGTGCTCTTGTTGCGGATTTGTCCGGCGGAGGCATAGACCAGCAGCAAATCTACATATTCCACCCCGTCTGCGCCCAGCCATTTTTCAAAAACCACTTTCCCGCCGATGGGCGTTTTCTGCTCGATGGCGTAAGGTGCCAGATAATCCTCGCAGTCCAGGGCGGCGAGGACGCTGCCGATGTTGGAGTCATGGCCGCAGAGGAAGGTAAATTTCCGGTCCTTGAGCGCCAGTTCTTTCTGGATTTCATTGAGCAGCGGCCTGGACACATTCTTGGAAACGGCCGGGGTCGTGAAGAGCACGTCCTGATACCAGTCCTTGACCGATGCCGCCCTCGTCCAGTCCTCGAATTTCAGATAGTGTCCGAAGCCTGCAGCGATATCCGAGGTCTCTTCGTAGTATTGGAGCAGAAGGGCGTCCGACACGGAACATGCCAGTTTGAGTCCGCCGGTCATCGACGGCTCCTTACCTTCCTGGATGCTGATAAGCACATCATTTCTCTTGAAGGAGGTGGTGTCGTTTGCGGCCGCAGGACTGTCTTTGATGTCAATGATGCGCTCGAGCAGGCTCATTTCATCCGAAACGACCGCCCCGATGCCGGCCAGCCCCTCATCTCCGCCGAGAGCGGCCATCTGGGCCAGCGCTTCCGCACGGAAGGCCTCGTCCACTTGCGTGGTAACAGGGTTGAAGACGGGGTCCATCTTGCCCAGTTCCTCGTGCATTTCCGGTTTGATGCCGACGCCGGGAAACATGGCGTCCGAGAAAAACTGCGCGGTAGCCTGGGTCCTTTGCAGGGAGTTGGCATAGATACGCACCTGTTCTGAACTGGGGTTGATCCGGCTCTGGATGATTCCTTCGTCGATCGCCCACTGGCGGAAGAAGGCCCCCATCAGTTTTTCGAGTTCTCCACCCTTGACCGACAGTTCGGAGGGCTTGGAGGTCCATTCAAACCACTTGTGCGGGGTTACCCGGGAGAGAACGGAGCCGCCTCCGGAAAGCGGCGAGCGGATATTGTGCCGGCTGAGCACCACCATTTCTTCCAGCGTATAACGCTCCCTGAAGTTCTTGGTCCTTTCAATCCATTCGTCTTTCTGTCCCTCGTCCTGGGGGACAATCACCAGCAGGTCCTTCTGGCAGGAAACAACGGCCATCAGCAGGATGGCAACGATTCCCCAGCGATGCAACTTTTTCATTTTGATTTTCGTTTGAGTCGTTTTTTCGATTAGCCCGCGAATTTACGAAAAAATCGGACTCTCCGGCCACTATGCCCACACGAAATGGTCTTTTCCGGCCCCAATCTCGAAATGACACTTTACGATGCCCAGGTCGTAGTACAGATAACTTTTGCCGGTCAGGGAGGAGGTGGGCTCGGCCGTCACCTTGCCATCGCCGTGATAGAGGAACTTGAATTTCTGCTGGTTCATGGCGGTAGGGGCCAGCAACGCAGCCTCCATGCCGGACTTGAACCAATCCGGGAGCGGAGCGTCAGCCTCCACGAACTTCTCGATGGGCCTGACGGGATGCTGTTTTCCGCCGTCCACGCCGTACCCCAGGGCGATGACACAGTGTACCTCTTCGCCCTCGGCCAGGGTGAACGCGTCCTGGATTTCTTTGAATGTGAGTCCGACCCAGCAGGTGTTCAGGCCTAGCGTCTGCGCCAGCAGCACGAGCCGCTCGCCGTAATAACCGACTTTTTCTTCCACGTCCCGGCCCTTTTTGCCGGCCATCACAAAGTAGTTCTTTACGCCGGAAATGGCTCCGTACTTGAGTATGCCGCTGGAAAAAGCCTTGGGCTCGTTCAGGGCCAGTTGGATGTGAAGGCCGCTTTCCGCGTTGGCGTTGTCGATGGCTTTCACGAGCGACTCAATCTTTTCCGCCTCAAGGGGCTTGTCCGTGTACTTGCGGACCGCATGACGGGTCCGGATGGCTTCTGTCAGTTCCATATCAGTCATATTGTTTTATTTCTCTTTTACCCGATTTCCGGTTTGTTTTTATCTTTGCGATGAAAACCAATGTCCGGCGCATCAATGCTTAAAGTTTCATAATCCGCCTCATTTCCAGATTCTCATAGCCTTCGGGGCAATGCGTCGAAAGATAGACGGTGGGATTTGCCCGGACGAATTCCCGCACGCGGTCCAAGGTCTCCCGGGCGGCTTCCTTGTCTTCGAAGACGATGGACAACTTGTTGGCTTTCAGGGCGGCGTCGCAGTAGGTGACATCCCCGTGCATCAGATAGAAAAGTCCCTCGTCCTCGACTACGACGATGCTGTTGCCGAAGGTATGGCCCTTCGCCTCGATGAACCAGATGCCGTCGGCTATTTTCTCGGCGGCGGGGAAGTTCTTGTACGCCCCGTCTTGATAACTGACACGGACGATGTTGCCGCCCGACAGTTTCAGGGCGTCGGCATCCTCCGGAGAAATATAGACCTTGGCATTCGGGAAATATTGCAGCGCACCGCTGTGGTCCGGGTGCTTGTGGGTGATGAGAATCTTGCCCACCTGCTCCAGACGGTAGCCCAGCGCGGCGAAAGATTCCATATAATCCGCCACTTTCTCGCCCATATAGAGCGGGCTGCCCAATTTTTTGGTCGGAGCGGCATATCCGTTCTGGAAACCGGTGTCCACCAGGATGATTTCCTTGCCGGTGTCGATGAGGAAGTTCTGCAGGCTGCTGCGGTAGATGATCTGTTCGTCGAAAGCGTCCTTGCCTTCTTCTCCGCCAAAGGCGAAAGGCTGGGTCATAAACCCACCGTCGAACATACGGATGGCCTTGATTTCCATACGACGCTTACTTGGCGGGTTCCCACTTGCAACGGACGGGAGAGACGATGGCGCCTTCCTTCTTGAGCTCGGCAAAAGCCTTGTCCACTTCTTTGCGGTCTGCGTTCAGGACCTTGGTCACATCTCCGGCGGAGACGGGCTTGCCGGCTTCACGCATCGCTTTGAGTACTTGTTCTTTCATTGTTCCAGTGTTTTGATGATTTCCTTGCAAAGATAAGGGATGAAAAGGATTCAAACAAGACACACAGGGCCTCCGTCTCGCAGAATTTGATTAATTTTGCGTCCTGAATGAACTTGTTCTCCGTATGCCGGACAAAATAGAAATCCGTGGCGCCAAGGCGCACAACCTGAAAAATATCGATGTGGACATCCCGCTCGGGAAAATTGTGGGAATCGCCGGTGTGTCCGGCTCCGGAAAATCCTCCCTGGCCCTGGGCGTCCTGTATGCCGAGGGTTCCCGCCGTTACCTGGAGTCCCTGTCCACCTATACGCGGCGGAGGATGACCCAGGCTTCGCGTGCGATGGCCGATGATGTGCGCTATGTCCCGGCGGCGCTGGCCCTGCACCAGCGCCCGGGCGTTCCGGGCATCCGCAGCACCTTCGGCACGATGTCGGAACTCTTGAACAGCCTCCGTCTGATGTTCTCCCGCCTGGCCAGCCACCGCTGTCCCAACGGACACTATCTGGAACCCACGCTGGATGTGGCGGCCGAACAGCCCATCTACTGCCCCGTCTGCGGGGAACGGGTCTATGCCCCCGGTGCGGAGCAACTCGCGTTCAACAGCGAAGGCGCCTGCCGATGCTGCGGCGGCACCGGTATCGTCCGTACGGTGGATGAGTCCACCTTGGTCCCCGACGACAGCCTGACCATCGACCAGGGGGCCGTGGCGCCCTGGGGCTCGCTGATGTGGTCGCTGATGAAAGACATCGCCCGGGAAATGGGCGTGCGCACGGACGTCCCTTTCAAAGACCTCACGCCGGAAGAGAAAGAAATTGTCTATCACGGCCCCGCCGAGAAACGCCATATCATCTACAAGAACGAGAAGACCAACGGCTTCGCCGAGATGGACTTCACATACTACAGCGCCGTATATAGCGTTCAGAACGCTCTTTCCAAGGTGAAGGACGAGGCTGGTATGAAGCGCGTGGAGAAATTTCTCAAAGAGGATGTCTGCCCGGAATGCGGCGGCACCCGTCTGTCGGAAGCCGCCCGTGCGCCCCTTCTGCGGGGAATCAACCTGGCCGATGCCTGCAAGATGACGCTTTCGGAACTCATCGAATGGGTGAAAGGCGTCCCGGCATCGCTTCCGGAGCCGATGCGGCCGATGGCGGAGCGCATCTGCGAATCATTCCACGATACGGCCCGCCGCCTGGTGGACCTGGGCCTTTCCTATCTGTCTCTGGACCGTGCGGCGGCCACCCTCTCCACCGGTGAGCGGCAGCGAATCCAACTGGCCCGTGCCGTGCGTAACCGCACGACCGGCGTCCTCTATGTGCTGGATGAGCCTTCCATCGGCCTCCATCCGTCCAATCTGGAAGGACTCACGGGGGTGATGGACGATTTGGTCGCGGACGGCAACACCGTCGTGCTGGTGGATCACGATACGCAGGTGCTCGCACACGCCGACTGGGTCATAGAACTGGGACCGGAGGCCGGCGCCAAGGGCGGTACGGTCATCGCGCAGGGCACGGTGGGGGAGTTGGAGGCAAATCCCGCCTCCCGGATAGGCCCGTATCTGAAAAGTGGTCTCAAACCGGCTCCGCGAAGGCCGGACCTTTTTGACCTTGGGGCCATCCGCCTGCGTACCGGGGCCATCCATACCGTCCGTCCGTTGGAGGTTTCCTTCCCGAAGGGGCGTCTGTCCGTCATCACGGGCGTGTCCGGTTCCGGCAAGACGACGATGATTCTGGAGAGCCTGATTCCCGGACTCAAAGCCCGCATCGACGGCGGCAAACTGCCTTCGCACGTAAAGGCGGTTGAGGCCGAAGGCATCCGCCAGGTCAAATTGATCGATGCGACCCCCATCGGTATCAACGTGCGCTCCACCGTGGCTACCTATGCCAATATCCACGACGAACTCCGCAAGGTCTTTGCCCGCAGCGAAGAGGCCAGGACCGGAGGCTGGAAGGCGGGGGACTTCTCCTACAATACCGGCCGGCTGCGTTGTCCCACCTGCGACGGGACGGGCAGCATCAGCTTGGATGTCCAGTTTTTGCCGGATGTGGATATCCCGTGCCCGGACTGTCACGGCTCCCGTTACGCGCGCGACGCTTGGGAGATTCGCCGAAAAGGCGGTCATACGCTGCCGCAACTGATGGAAATGAGCGTGGATGAAGCCCTGGAAGCCTGTGCTGACCTGCCTTTGGTCCGCAGCCGGCTTGAGGTGCTGCACGGTCTTGGGCTGGGGTATCTGACGCTGGGGGAGGCGACGCCCAGCCTGTCCGGCGGCGAGGCCCAGCGTCTGAAACTCGCCAGTGAGATGGGACGCGGCCAGGGAGACTCGGTCTTCGTGTTCGACGAGCCTACCATCGGGCTGCATCCGCTCGATGTCCGGGTCTTGATGAATGTCTTCCGTCACCTGATTGCCAACGGCGCCACGGTCATCGTCATCGAACACGACTTGGATGTCATCCGCCAGGCCGACTATATCGTGGATATGGGACCGGGCGGCGGCATCCAGGGGGGACGCATTGTCGCTTCCGGCGCCCCCGAAGAAATCGCCTCCAACCCCGAAAGCCTTACCGGGAGGTATCTGTAGGCGATAAAAGGAGAGATTCTGGAGAAGTTGGAAAAGCAGGCCAAACTCTTCCAGGACCGTGATATCCGTGTCTTCAGTGAACAGGAAATCGACTATGGCCCGGAATTGCCGTTTTAAGTTTTTGTTACTCGCGTTGAAGGGATGCCACGAATCCGGACAGGGCACTAATGATAAAGGCTATACGGCCGTGGCGGCAGTCGGCATCGACACCGTTTTTATACGCCGGTCGCGCCAGTCCCGTCGTTTGCCAGCCGGGAAATGTCGGACACTTCAATCTGATGTTTGTGATAGTCTTGTATGAAACATCCTGTTCCTCTTTTCGCTCTCTTGGTTTCCCTCCTGTCCGTCCCGGTCGCAGGGCAGGTCGTCAAAACACATCCTGCGCATTCTGCCTGTGAGGAAGCAGGTAATCCCGAAGAACGGTGGATTGGTAATATCTATGGCATCATCAGCAAGCCCCGTCATACGGGCCGGAAACAGCCTGTTGCCATTATCTCGCACGGTTTCAACGGAACGCACCACTACGGACGCAACTATTTTGAGATGCTGAACGCTCTGGGGTATCAGGTATATGCCTTCGATTTTCCCTGCGGTTCCGTCCATAGCCGCAGCAACAACGACACGATGAATATGTCGGTGATGGACGAAAAGAGCGACGTCAAAGCCATCGTCCATTATTTCCGTCAGCAGCCGGATGTGGATCCCGACGGAATTGTCCTCATCGGCGAGAGCCAGGGCGGCTTTGTGACGGCGTTGGCAGCGGCAGAAATTCCCGACCGGGTGAGGGCTGTGGTGCTGGTATATCCTGCCCTCTGCATTCCGGACAACTGGCGGGAGCGTTATCCCGAAGTGGCCGACATCCCCGATACGACCCGTCTTTGGAACGTCCCGATGGGTCGGCGTTTCTTCCTGGAACTTCGCGACATAGATGTGTTCAAAACCATCGGGAAATACAAAGGCCCCGTCCTGATTGTCCAGGGAGACCGGGATGCCGTTGTCAGGATGGAGGACTCCCGGCGTGCCGTCAAAACTTACAGCAATGCCCGCCTCTCTGTCATTCCCGGTGCCGGACACGGCTTCCAACCCGACGAGCAGGCCCGCTCTCTCCGGGAAATCAAAACCTTCCTGGAAGAACTTCCCGCTGGTGACATATCTGCTTATTTACCGAAAATAATGCATAACTTTGTATGTTATGAACTACAAAACTTCCATCATCAACGGCCGTGAGTGCTTTGTGTCAGATGCTGTTCACCCGCGATATCTCCTGATTCGGACGCTTGGGAATCAAGAACGCGGTATTTTCGACCGCATGGCGGACTTTTCGCCCTCTGGTCATCCACGCAAACAGACCACGTTACAATAATCTAATCAATAATCTAATCGAGCTATGCGCCACCTCATTAAAAACTTTTGCATGGGATTATGCATCTTGGCGGTTTCTTGCGGAAACCCCTCTCAGAAAACAGCCGGCACTGCGTTCACGGACAGCGTGACTGAAGCGCTTGCAGACGGCGGACGGATTGACCCGGACCGGCTCCGGTGGACCCGTGAGCCGGCAGCCTTTGAAATCAAGGACGGCGTCATCTCCATCACGACCGCACCGCATACCGATCTCTGGCAGCGGACTTACTATCATTTCCGCAATGACAACGCCCCTGTGCTGCAGATGAAGACCCGCGAGCCGTATTTCAGTTTTGTGGTGAAGACCGACTTTACGCAGAGCCACCGGCGCTTCGACCAGTGCGGTGTTGTGATGTACTTGGACAGCGAAAACTGGCTCAAGGGCTCCGTGGAGTTCGAGAACGCGGAGTTCCA